>NZ_JJQL01000088.1:0-55558 GCF_000979975.1 Methanosarcina sp. 1.H.A.2.2 | reverse complement strand
CAGAATCAATAACAGCAGAACGTGAGGAAGTTGACGCTTATATCCCACGAAGCTGAAGACTTCGGGGTTTTACGCTCCTTCCCATAAACCCCTCAGGATGCTGCTATATATAAAAACAGAGATGCTAAAAAAGGCAGGTGAATGACTGTGGAGTTATATTAAGAAAGTGCGGTGGGAACTCAGAATAAAAAAAGGAAAAAGGTAAAGGAAAGTTTCCCTTTACAATCAGATAGGTACTGAGCTGCGTAACTTCACTTCGGTCTCACAGATTTCCTTTGTTTCCCTTGCAATTGCAAGTTCTTCATTGGTCGGGATAACAAAGACCCTTACTGTTGCATCCGGAGTGCTGATATCGATTTCCTGGCCTCTGATTTTGTTCTTTTCCTCATCGAGCGTTATGCCAATACCATCCAGGCCGGAGAGGATTCTCTTCCTGATGCTTGCGCTGTTTTCTCCTATGCCTGCTGTGAAGACAACTGCATCTGCACCGTTGAGCACAGCTGAATATTCACCTATGAACTTCTTGACCTTGTATGCAAAAATTTCAAGGGCAAGTTCAGCTCTCCTGTTACCCTGGGAAGCTGCTTCATCGAGGTCTCTGAAGTCGTTGCTGAGCCCGGAAACTCCAAGCACACCTGACTTCTTGTTCATAAGAGTATCGATTTCCCTGGTTGTCAGGCCTTCTTTTTCCATAACGAAGGGAACTACTGCCGGGTCAATCGAACCGCATCTGGTACCCATTGCGAGCCCTTCGAGAGGAGTAAAGCCCATGCTGGTTTCAACAGATTTTCCTCCTTCTACAGCCGCAATGCTTGAGCCGTTTCCAAGGTGGCAGGTGATGATCTTGGTTTCTTCTGCAGGCTTTCCGAGCATAAGGGCAGCTCTTTCGGCAACGTACTTGTGGGAGGTACCGTGGAAGCCATATTTCCTGACCCCATGCTTCTCGTACAGTTCGTACGGGAGAGCATACATGTAGGCATATGCCGGCATTGTCTGGTGGAATGCTGTATCAAAGACGGCAACCATCGGGGTGCTGGGCATGATCTCCTGACAGGCAGAAATTCCCATCATGTTTGGAGGGTTGTGGAGAGGCGCCAGTTCAAAGCAGTCCTTGATTGCCTTTTCTACACCCTCGTCGATCAAAGCCGAAGTTGTGAACTTTTCCCCACCGTGAACAACCCTGTGCCCGACTGCATTGATTTCGTCCATGCCTTTGATGACACCGAATTCAGAGTCGGTAAGAGCCTTGACTACTTCCTCAAGGGCAGTCTTGTGGGTAGGGAGGTCGGTTTGTTTTTCCAGCTTCTTGCCGTCAAACCTCTTCTGGGTGATGATCGAGTTGTCAATGCCTATCCTCTCGCAAAGACCTACTGCAAGAGCGGACTCATTCTTCATATCAATTAATTGATATTTGAGAGACGAACTCCCTGCGTTTATAACCAGTACTTTCATGTGTAAACCCCAGTTCAATCCATTGATTTCCAATCACATTTAGAGTTTCCGGATAGAATAATACTATATATGAAAGTTAATAAAACGCTTCCGAAACGTTTCCGAAACGTTTCCGATTATTTGTCCTGCGCTGCAGCCTGGACACAGGTAATTGCAACGGCACCGACAATATCTTCGTCACTGCAGCCCCTGGAAAGGTCATTAATTGGCTTTGCCAGTCCCTGGGTGATAGGGCCATAGGCTTCAGCTTTGGCAAGTCTCTGAGCAATCTTGTATGCTATGTTTCCGCAGTTCAGGTCAGGGAAGATAAAGACATTAGCCTTTCCTGCAACAGGGCTTCCGGGAGCCTTTGAAGCGGCAACTTTCGGAACAATTGCTGCGTCTACTTGGAGTTCACCATCGATTGCGATGTCAGGAGCAAGTTCCTGTGCACGCTTTGTAGCGGCTATTGTTGCCTCAGTCAGCGGGCTCTTGGCGCTTCCCTTGGTGGAGTAGGAGAGCATTGCAACCTTTGGAACGTCCTGGACCAGCAATTCGAAGGTCTTTGCGGAAATAACTGCAATGTTTGCAACGTCTTCTACACTCGGCATTTCAACCATGCCCGAGTCAGCGAAAAGGAATGTACCGTCGGACCCATATTCACAGTCAGGCACAGAAATTATGAAGAAAGCGGATGCAAGAGCTGCGCCCTTTGCTGTTTTCACGATCTGGACCGCAGGTCTGAGGGTGTCTGAAGAAGAGTGGGCAGCGCCTGATACTACTCCGTCTACTTCCCCGAGTTTGGCCATCATAACAGCGAAGTAAACGTAATCGCTCATAATTTCGGCTGCACTTTCGAGTGTGATGCCTTTGTGCTTTCTTAACTCGTAGAAAGTATTAATGTATTCATCTCTTTTCTCATAGGTTTTAGGATCTACAATTCTTGCATTTGAGAGATCCAAATCTCCTGCGAGCGCCTTAATATCGGCCTCATTACCAACAAGGACAACTTTTGCAATACCTCTTTCAAGGATCTTGGCAGCTGCCTGGAGGGTTCTGATATCTTCAGTTTCGGGTAAAGCGATTGTCTTGTTAAGTTTCTTTGCTCTTTCACTAATCTTTTCTAAAAATGTTACCAATCGACCAACCTCCTATATAATTGGAGTAGTTTAAATTAGCTGGGTCTTGATATATAAATTTACGTAAAATGCATAGAGAGATATATAAAAATCAAAAATATATATTTTGGGTTGCAGACATATATCAGTACGTAAATATTTATCCCGAAAATATATGAAGATATAAATAATTTTTACGGCAAAGGTAAGGTAACTTAAAACAATTAGTACTGAATATAAGTGACAAATTAATATAAAAGAATTCCGGAATGATTACAATGAAAATTATAGGAATTTCAGGCAGCCCTCGAAAGGGCCAGAACTGTGAGAAAATGATTGTAGCTGCTCTCGAAGTTGCAAAAGAAAGGGGTTTTGAAACCGATACCGTTTTTATCTCAAACGAGGAGGTTGCCCCCTGCAAAGCGTGCGGAGCTTGCAGAGAAAATGATTTCTGTGTGATTGATGACAGTATGGAAGAAATTTATGAAAAAATGAGAGTTGCAGACGGTATAATTGTTGCAGCTCCCGTATATATGGGAAATTATCCTGCTCAGCTCAAAGCCCTTTTTGACAGGAGTGTCCTGCTTCGCCGCAAAAACTTTGCACTCAAAAATAAAGTCGGGGCAGCTCTCTCAGTTGGAGGCTCAAGAAACGGAGGACAGGAAAAGACCATTCAGGCCATCCACGACTGGATGCATATTCACGGGATGATTGTGGTCGGCGATAATGCCCACTTCGGCGGAATTACGTGGAACCCGGCAGAAGAGGACACCATCGGGATGCAAACCGTTTCCGAAACTGCAAAAAAGCTCTGTGATGTCCTGGAACTTATCTATAAAAAATAAACGAAATAACCGCAACATATTTAAAAAAATAAGTTAGATAAAAAGAAAAGTATGAAATTTCCCTGAATAAAAGATTGGATCTCTCTTGGGGCAATATTTTGAAAACATACATTTAAATAAATGCTCGAAATCTTTGGACAACAAAGGTCTTTCAAACAGAATAAAACCCGAAGATCCGAATATTTATTTTATGCTTAAGAAGATTTCAGGGAAATATTTGACACGTAAAAAAAGTCCCCAAGAGGCGCGAACATTTGGAAGTTGATCCAGAATCCAGATTCAGATTCCATAGCATCAAAGAATACCCCAGGCTAACGGAGTACATCAGCCGGTTTGACACCGAAACTACCAGGGTCAACTCAATTGCCATTATAATCGGGCTCCTGACAGGGCTCGTAATAGGAGTTTATGACCGCACCCTCCAATACAGTAACGTTTTTTTTGGAATGCAGCAGGGATACTCATTACACGAGCTTCCATTCTATTATGTAATATTCACGCCTGCCCTTGGAGGGCTGCTGGTGGGGTTAATCACCCACTTCCTGATAAAACAGAAATACGGTGTTGAAGGGCTTATAGAAACCGTAACCCTCCGCGGAGCAAGGATAAAGCTCAAGGATGCTTTTCTGGAGGTCTTTACCTCAATAATCACTATCAGTTCGGGAGGTGCCCTGGGAAAGGAAGCCCCTGGAGTCCTTGCCGGAGCCGGAACAGGCGCTCTTGTGGGGAGAATCCTGAAAAGCCCGGAAAGGCAGCTCCAGATCCTTCTCGGCTGCGGGGCTGCCGGCGGGATTGCAGCTGCATTCAGCGCCCCGCTTGCAGGTGTGGTCTTTGTAGTAGAGGTAATTTACGGGGAACTTGAAACCAAGACCTTTATTCCGATAGTTATCTCCTCAGTCTTTGCAACCCTTGTCTCGAGCACGGTTTTCGGGATAAAACCTATCCAGATATCTCCCTACCAGCTGGTCAGCCCCTACAAAGAATTAGGGCTCTACCTTGTCCTCGGACTCCTTGCAGGGCTCGTCTCTACAATCCTGATCCGGACGCTTTACTACACAAAAGATCTTTTCTCGGGAATCCCCCTCCATCCCGTCTTCAAGCCTGCCCTGGGAGGGCTTGCAGTAGGTGTAATCGGCCTTTTTTACCCCCGTGTCCTGGGGATGGGCTATGATGTGATTATGGACGCCCTGAACAACCAGTTTACTTTCAAAATCCTGCTGATCCTGCTCTTCCTGAAGATCCTCGCCTTTTCCCTGAGCCTGGGCTCCGGAGGGTCGGGTGGGACGATTGTCCCCTCCCTTTTCACAGGTGCAATGTTAGGGGGAGCCTTCGGGACAGCCGCAAACCTGTTTTTCCCGGGGATGACGGCAGAGTCAGGGGCCTATGCTATGGTTGGGATGGGCGCGGTCTTTGCCGGGACTGCACGGGCTCCCCTTACTGCCATCCTGATCCTTTTTGAGATCACCAGGGATTACAGTCTCATCCTCCCTCTCATGTTTGCCTGTGTGCTTAGCAACGTGATGTCCAATGCCCTGTATCCGGAGTCCATTTTCACGGAGGGGCTCCGCAGGAAAGGATTCAAGATCCGAAAAGGCCGGGAAGTGGATATCATGGTTTCCATGCTTGTAAAAGATGCCATGGTCACACATGTCCAGACCGTCTCCGAAGAAAAGAATGTAGGCACCCTTATTGCCCTCATGCAGGCAAGCCGCCACGCCGGTTTTCCAGTCCTTGATTCAAAAGGCAAACTTTCAGGGATAGTAACACTCTCAGACCTCCGGAGCAAGGTAAAGTACGGAGAAGTCGACAAAAAGATAGGGGATATCTCCGCCAGGGACGTGGAAGTCGCCTATCCCGACGAAACCCTTGAAGCGGTCCTCAAACGCCTTGCCTCAAAGCAAATAGGCAGGCTCCCCGTTGTGGACCGCCAGGACAAAACAAAACTCCTTGGCCTCATCACCCGGAGTGACATCGTAAACTCGTACAACAAGAAAGTCGTAGAAAAAGTCCGGGATACAGACTAAAAGCAGTAAACTAAAAAAGGTCCCCTGACAAAAAGAATAGAACCGGAAAACTGGAAGCTATTCGTACTAAAATTGTGGGGACCTTATGCCTGTAACAGAGAGTATCTCAAAAGGTGAACTGGAAAAATACCTGAAAGGCGTAATTCTGGAAGACAGTACAGAAGAAATCAGTAATTTTTACACGGAACTTTCGGTAAGGGAAATATTACCGATCACCCGCCAACTTTTTGAAGAAAAGGTATGCCTGACCCGCGAATTTGAAGTCCTTCAATTTGTAAAAAAAGAAAAACATTTAATAGTTTACGGAGAAGCGGGCTCGGGAAAGACATGGACCCTTAGATGGCTGGGTACTGCCTGTGCCAGAAAATGCCTCGAGAAAAAAGAAGGCTTTGTTCCTATTTACGCAGCACTTGATTCCTACGTTAAAGGCTCTTTTTACGATTATTTAAGAGGGAAAGCAGGGAAAAAAGGCATTTCAGGACCTGATTTCAGGAAACTGCTGGAAGGAAAAGCCCTGCTGCTTCTGGACGGGCTAGACACGCTTACGCCTTCCGACAATTTTTCCCCCTTCGAGGAAATTTCCGATTTTATCTCGGAATACGAAGACTGCCGATATGTTTTCGCCTCAAGACCCCGGATTTCCGGCAGCATAAGAAACAGATTTGCGGTTTGCGAAATTGAAAAACTGACTGATGAAAAGATCAGGGACTTTATAGAGAAACATATCCCGGATGAGGAACAGGCAAACTTCCTGAAAGCCGCTGTCCTGAAAGGAAACCATTCAAATACGGTTCTTCGAAATCCCCTGATGCTTTCCCTCTGGCTCGAAATTGCAGGGACCAGCAGGGGAATAAAAGGAAATGAAAAAAATGTTGAGGCTTCTTTTCCTTCCAGCCGGACGGAGATTTATAAGGCTTTCATTTCAGAGCTTGTTAGAGATATTACGGAGGAAGAAGCTATTCTCAGCGCCGAGAATGTATACTCGGTAAAAGAGAACTCGGTAAAAGAGAACTCGGCAAAAGAGAACTCGGCAAAAGAGAACTCGGCAAAAGAGAACTCGGCAAAAGAGAAAACTGGAAAAGAGAACTCGGAAAGGATAATAATTGAAAATATCCTTACTGACCTATCCTTCAAACTCCAGTGCGTGAATAAGGTTTCATGCAAATACAAATACGCCCTTGAAGTGGCAGGGAAATATGTAAAATATGATTCATCCGGCAGATACGGTTCATCCTTCAAAAAAGAGGCAAGAAAACTTCTTCAAACGTGTTTTGGGCTGGGGATCCTGAGAAGAAAAGGTTCCGAAATAAGATTAGGAATACACCAATCACACCAATCTTTTCAGGAATACTTTGCTGCCTTAAAGTTGAAAACATATTTTGAAAACGGGATGGAGATCTCCGATACATTTGGGCATCCTGAATGGGAAGACGTGATCATATTCACCTCAGAGCTGGTTGAGTCCGGGGAAGAACTGGTAAATTCCATTATTTTAAGCGGAAATTTATGCCTTGCTTCAAAATGTGCAGGGAAAGCCGGGCCCGAAACAAAGGAAAAATTATGTGCATTACTTGCCAGGAAACTTGATAGTAAATTTACAGTGGAAAAACTGAGGGCAATTCAGAGCCTCGGAAGCCTGGGAGTCTGCGGGATTGAGGCGGTTTCGGAAGCGTTTCACGATGAAGAGATAAGTGTGAGAAGAGAAGCGGTGAGGATTCTTGGGGAAACAAAATCAGAGGCGGCTCTTGTCCCGCTCACGGCCGCACTTGGAGACGGAGATTATTCGGTAAGGAGGGAATCTGTAAAGGCTCTCGGAGTTATCGGGTCCGAGAGAGCAACCGAACTGCTCACAAACGCATTTGCGGATCAGGAAAGGGCTGTCCGCCTGGAAGCTACGGAAGCGCTGGCACAGATAAAATCGGAAAGAGCGCTCGAAATCCTGGTCGGTGCCCTTAAGGCTAAAGATGATTTTGTGCGCTGGGGTGCCATAGGGGCTCTTGGAAGGGCAAACCCCGAAAACGCAGCTGACCTTCTCATAAAGGCATTCCGGGAAGGGGATAACTTTGTTCGATTGGGAGCCGCAGAAACCCTGGGCCAGATGAGATCAGAAAAAGCTGCCGGAATACTCGTAGAAGCCCTGGAAGACGAAGAGGAGTTTGTGCGGTGGATAGCGGCAAAAGAACTTGGAAAAATAAAACTGGACAAAAGTCCTGATATGTTCATCGTTTCACTTGGAGATAAAAGCCGCTTTGTCCGCAGGGAAGCAGCAAAAGCCCTCGGAATGACAGGAGCTGAGAAAGCAATCGTCCCCCTGATTTCCGCGCTCTCTGATGAGGATGAGCTTGTAAGAAAGGCAGCCGCTGAAGCCCTTGGAGAGATAGGGACAAAAAGAGCAGTTGACCCCCTGATCAGCTTACTCGGGGACGAGAGCCATTCGGTCCGAATAGAAGCAGCAAGGGCACTTGGGATGATAGAATCCGGAAAAGCCGTATCCCCACTCCTCCTCGCACTTGGAGATGAAAACCGCTTCGTCCGGAGAGGAGCGGCAAAGGCCCTTGGACAGCTGAAACTCGAAAAAACCCTCGAACCGCTCATCTGCACATTTGAATCAGGAAACAGCTTTGTGAGGCAAGAGGCAATAAGGGCCCTCGGCCTGATAAAATCAGACGGGGTGTTGGACCGGATGTCGGATAACTCAGGCCGGGCGTCGGACCAGATGCAGGATAGCTCAGACCGGGCTCTCGACATGCTGATTAATGCTCTTGAAGACGAGGACGAGTTTGTGCGAAGAGAAGCCGCAAAAGCTCTCGGGAACTTTTCCGAAAAAGAAGCCGAAAGAGCCCTTAAACCCCTGATAAATGCCCTTGAAGATAAAGAGGGGGAAGTTAGGAGATTTGCAGCCGAAGCCCTTGTGAGCCTGGATCCAAGAAAATCCATTGAGCCCCTGATCTCTGCCCTCAAGTCCGAAGACGAAATGGTGCGAAGGCTTGCGGTAGAGGCACTTGGCCGGATAAAATCAAAAAAAGCCATCAAACCCCTGATAGACGTCCTCCTTTGCGATGAAGCTGGCTTTGTGCGAAGTGAAGCTGCAAGAGCCCTTGGGAAAATAAAAGCAGAAAAGACCATTGACCCGCTTATTGAGGCACTGATTGATGAAAACAATGACGGAAGATGGGGTGCTGCTGAAGCCCTGGGGCGGATTAAAGCCGAAAAAGCAGTCGACCCTCTAATCAATGCTCTTGCCGACATTGACGATTTCACAAGGTGGGCAGCGGCAAGGGCTTTAGGCAGGATAAAACCGAAAAAAGCAATCGAGCCCCTCATCAACTCGCTCTATGACTGGAACCGCTTCGTAAAAGCAGAGGCTGCATGCGCACTCAGTGAAATCTGTACAAAATCCGATAAAGCACAGCTGCAGGCTTTACTTGCCTCGGAAAATAAATTTGCAGCAAATCTCGCTTTTGAGATCCTGGAAAGCTTTGAAACTGAGGAAAAATCAAAAGTCATATTGTTCAAGGAGCAAAGACAGGTTCACATGTATCAGGTTTGGTGAACTACCACTCAGCTAAAGACTGACTGGCTTCTCGGGTCATCCCTTCCTCTATTGAGGACAAGTCACGCGAGCTCAACCCTGCGTCCCGCAGGTGAAAATATGAGTGTGATACTAGAGATACCATACGGCTAACGGCTTTCCCCGCCTTAATCCTGATCCCTTCAGGATGATTCTTGCCCTGTTATCCAACTCCCCGATGTTCAAACGTTACCTCGCTTGGTTTTCGCTTTGAGAATCAGCAACATTCTTGGTGAACTGTGAGGTTGTGGTGACAGCAAAATCTAATATTACAAAGGTTTTGAAAATATTTAACAATTGACAGAATCAATAACGGTTAACAGTTTAGGTTGACGCTTATATCCCCTGAGCTAAAGACTCAGGGGTTTTACGCTTCGTAATATAAAAAGGCAAACCTGAAAAGGCAAACAGGATTATTGGAAAACTGAAAAAGGCAAACAGGATGTTGGAAAACTGAAAAATTAAAAAACTGAAAAATTAAAAAACTGAAAAATTAAAAAAACTGAATAATCAACAAATCGGAGCCGAAAAAAATGGTACAGAATCTCAGGAAAAACTTTCTTAACGCGCTTCAGGGCAAGCCAGTTGACAGAACCCCCGTTTGCTCCGTGACCCAGACCGGAACCGTGGAACTTATGGACCTGACCGGCGCCGCCTGGCCAGCCGCCCATTCCGACCCGGAAAAGATGGCAGCCCTTGCCCTTGCAGGCCACGAAATTGCGGGCCTTGAAGCTGTCCGCTACCCCTACTGCCTGACCGTGCTTGCCGAAACCATGGGCTGCAATGTGCGGATGGGTACAAAAGATATCCAACCCTCGGTCCTGTCCCACCCCTTTTCCGAAGGCCCGGATAAACTGAAAGTTCCTGAAGCCCTGCTCGAAAAGGGAAGAATCCCCACCGTCCTCAAAGCAACGGAAATCCTTGCAGCCCGGACCGGAGGAGAAAACGGGAAGGAAGAAGTCCCTCTCATCGCAGGTATGGAAGGCCCCCTTACTGTTTTTACCCACCTTGCGGAAGTTAAAAACTACCTGATCTGGACCATCAGAAAACCCGAATACGTCAATGCCTTCATGGAAACCTGCACCGAAATCTGCATAGAATACGCAAACGCCCTCTTTGACCACGGCGCAGATGCCCTCTGCATGCCCGACGGCGGGATAATCGGTTCAAGGATGATGCCCCCCTCGGTCCTTGAAGATTCGGTCAAACCCTTCTATAAACGCCTCTGCAAAAAAGTAAAAGGCCCCGTAATCCTGCACATCTGCGGCGATGTAGGAGATTCCCTGAAAACCCTTTCAGAATGCGGCTTTGAAGCTATCAGCATCGAAGAAAAAGCCAGCATAAAAGCTGCAAAAGAAGCCATTGGTGGCAGGGCAAGGTTAATCGGAAACGTCTCCCCCTCAAGGACCCTGCTCTTCGGGACACCTGCTGACGTGAAAGCAGAAGCAAAACAATGTATCTCAGCCGGCGTGGACATCCTTGCCCCTGGCTGCGGGATCGCCCCGAGGACTCCGCTTGCAAATATAAGGGCGCTTGTGGAAGCGAGGGACGAGTGGTATGAGGAGAAGGATTGAAAAAAAGTATGAGAGGCAGGTAAAAAGTAAGGGAAGAATAGTGAGCTGAGATCAAAAGGACTAACTTATAAGATTTATGACCAGTAAAACGGTATTAGCTATACAAAACCGCTTTTGTCACGCCCGAATTGCGCCTCGGGAGTACGCGTCCTTTTCGCTACGCTCAAGAGGACTGAATTACACAGATTTCTGGCCAGTACAACTTAATTAGCTGTTTAAAGTCGTTTTTGTCACGCTCGACACAGGAGAGCGGCCTTTCCCGTAAAAATAGAAAGAAGCAATTTCACTATCCACAAATCCGGCAAGGAACGACCTATTTCAAGGGTGCTGGGTTCAGGGTCTATGCTGGCAGGGGAAAGGGGGTACTCGTCTTCGGAGTCGGAAATGCCGTCCCGGTTGGTATCTGCGTATAGAGGGTTCGTTCCGAGTTCATATTCTTCAAAGTCAGAAAGAAAGTCGCCGTCACTATCTGCTTTTGTCGAGTCGCTTAATAGTTGAAAGTATTTTTTGCCGTCACAATTGGCGAGTTTACCGGCTTCTTCCCCGTCAAGCAGCCCGTCCCCATCAGTATCCGAATTATTGGGGTCGGTGTAGTACCAGTTGCCAAAGCCGTCCCTGAAACCGGTGGTTTCGGTGATGTCGGGAATGCCATCCTCATCTGTATCTGTTGGCTCGATTTCTTCTGAGATCGTCCGGAAGACTTCGGGAAGGTCTTCGGCAGTTGAGACAGAGAAATACTGGCCGCCGGTGGCTGTGGCTATACTGGTAAGCAGAGTGGTGTCTACATTGCTGCCGAGGCCGACGGTGTAGACGGTAATATTATTGTTTATTGCCTGCTGGGTGTAGGTATTGCTGTAGGTGCCCTACTTATCTGGTGGGTAAATGAATAAAAAAGAGATTACAGATTCGACTTCGATTGAAATCGAGTCTGGTTGTTCAAATCTGGAATATAATAGAATTTTTGTTAGTAAACCAGAATCCGGGATTGAGGAGAATCTGATTCAACCAACGATTATCCTAAGATTTAGTTTTGAGTGCTTCTCTTTACGTATGATTCATAGGCCTCCCATGCATCATCAAGAGCCTGTTTAAAACTAATTACATCCGATTTATCTTCTATCTTTGGACCCAACGACTCTATGAACAATTCAGATAATCTGATTATTTCCAAAACCAATTCTTCTGTTTTGATGGGAGTTCCGTCTTCATGGTTGGGATAGCGCTTATTTATCTCTTCAATTCTAATTGACTTCCCTGTACCCACATCAAATACCGACCCCATACCTCCAATAAAGTACTTGAAATAAGTGAAATCATCCTTTGGGGCAAACAAAAATATTTCTTGACTATCGATAAGTTCAACTTCACACCTCTCACCAAAACACAACTTTGGAACCGAATGCAACCATCCTTTTAGGTTGAAAAAAACAAAATCTCCCCTAAATCCATCATCATTCGGATCGTCCATTCTTTTTGTTAAAATTAGGCCATTTATTGTGATAGATAATCCACCTTCTATATCCCATCCACTCTCAAAAGAATCAGAGTCTGAATTATCTATACAAAAATTAATTTTGATGTCTGACATCAATCCACCACTCTAATCACATTTATCCCAGATGTTGGGTAAGAAGTAATAAACAATCCGTCCTTATTTACTATTGTTCTAATTTCAGTTATTCCAAACTCTTGCGGATTCCAAGTAAAAATAAATACATCATCTTTCACTTCACGTGTTCCATATTGCATACTTTCTTTAATCATTTTTTCAACATCTTGGACATCCATTACTTTAGGCGTTGTTATCCCAGGTCTGACTTCATGACCAGTAGGGAAGAAATCAGTAGGTTTATTAGGTTTCCCTTTTATGACGCCTGTAACATGGCGATCAATAACATGTTTCTGCCGTTTTAATGTTACAGATACTAAATCATCGCCTATTCTATAGGCTATGTGAAGTTCAGCTAAATCCACATCCTTCTTAACCAATTGCGTTATTTCATCATCATTCAATCCTTTTGCTCTCAAGCCATCGACAATTACATCACCATAAGTTTTTCTTACAATGTCTATTGATTCATCGACATGCTTCACAACAAAACCAGCAACATCAAAGATCATGTGAGGGTGTTTTGTCACAAACTTACCGATCGTTGCAGTCACTTTTGCTGAATCACCATATCCAGGTATCAGAGACAGTGCATTCAACAATGTACCAAGACCGTCACCATGGGCTATGGAAGAAGCTATATCCCTAACATCTCCAACGGCAATAAAACCACTAAGCATCCAGCCTGCCATGTAGTATAAACTATCATGGTCGTCACCACCCCATTCTCCAAGAACCGCACCCAGAGCAACCTCGCGGCCGATTTCAAGGTAACTGTAGCGTATATCATAGATCAGCGGGTCGTGATCAGCATCATAGTATTCAACATAGTCGTTATAGTCATCACCGTCTGTATCCGCCAATAATGGATCAGTCCCAATGCCAAATTCATCCCCATCAAACAGTCCATCACCATCGGTGTCTGAAATCAAAGGCTCAATACCATATTCGTTTTCATTAAGGTCGTCGACCCCGTCGCCGTCACTATCTGCTTTTGTCGGATCGCTGAATAGTTGGAAGTATTGTTTGCCGTCATAATCGACGAGTTCGCCGGCTTCTTCCCCGTCAAGCAGCCCGTCCCCATCAGTATCCGAATTATTGGGGTCGGTGTAGTACCAGTTGCCAAAGCCGTCCCTGAAACCGGTGGTTTCGGTGATGTCGGGAATGCCATCCTCATCGGTGTCTGTTGGCTCTATTTCTTCTGAAATCGTCCGGAAGACATCAGGCAGGTCTTCAGCGCTTGAGACGGGGAAATACTGGCCACCTGTGGCCGTTGCAATGCCTGTGAGCAGAGCGGTGTCCACATCGCTACCAAGGCCGACGGTGTAGACGGTAATATTATTGTTTATTGCCTGCTGGGTATAGGTATTGCTGTAGGTGCCCTGACCGTCGGTAAGCAGGATTACCATCCAGGCGTGTTCGGAATCCCCGGAATTGATAAGGTGGCTGTTTGCGGTGCTCATGCCGGCGCCAATATTTGTTCCGCCGGAGGTAGCGGCACAGGAAAGCACAGTAATTACTTTTCCGGCTAGAAAAACCAAAAACATCTGCTATGGGGCTGCAGCAAACAAAATGTGCTTCCGAAATACCTTATCTAACCATTATAAAACGTAATCTTGAGGCACTTGTTCCGAGAGTTTGATCAAGTTATTCAGGAAAAAGGAGTTGAATTGAGTCAAAGTCTTCATTTCTATTTTAATTAGGTAATTTGAAGCAAAGTCTTTTTTTATTTAGATTTTGAGAAGACCGCCCGAATCCGGGCGGTGAGAGGGCCGGCACCTGAAAGCAGTTTGAAATGAAGGGGACACCGGCATCGAAAGAAAATCCAAAAATGTTATTAAGGAGACAAATACGTAGAAAACAAAATAAGAAATCACTTAATAAAGAATTTATTGATCTGTTGCTTCTTTAATTACCCCATCAATTCCGTATCCTCATGCGAATACGCCGGCGCACAGCAGCAGAGAATTTTCAGCTCTTTTTCACCGGGATTTCGGACCCTGTGCGGAGTTCCAGGCGAAATACAGATGGAGTCTCCTTTTCTGACCTCGAATTCTTCAGAGCCGAGAGTCATTATCCCGCTGCCTTCGGTGATGTGATAGATTTCTTCGGTTACCCTGTGTTTGTGAAGGAGCGTTTTCCCTCCGGCAGGCACGATGGCTTCGGCAAGGCTCTGGTTTGAGTTACCGTAGACTGAGGGATGCATGAGTTCGCGGATTATTGAGCCATCTTTTGTAATGTAGGGCTTGACTTTGCTGTATTCGGTTTTTATCTGCATTCAGAACTACTGAAACTGCCAACTATATAACTATTTTTATTTTAAAGAGATGGGAGTACTTCGTCTTCCTGCAAAAATTCTGAAAAAAGCGTGGGGCAGTCCGGGATCTTTTCAGCATCTATCATAATCAGATTAAGGTAGAAAGGACCTCCGCCTTTAATGTCTACAGGAGCAAGGTCGACGAATTCCAGGATGTCAACCGGATATTCGAGATAAGAGATCTCAAGCTCAGGATGGTTCAAATTTTCTTTGCAGGGGAGACCCACAGCATAGATTTTGGAATCTAAAAGGTCTTCAGCTCCTGCATCCAGAATAAACGCAAAAAAGAAATACAACCCATGGGGCAGATCAATCATGTACCTGGTGTCTGCATCAAGCTCGGATAATAAAAGGTTCTGTGTCTTTTTCCTGTACACCATCAAAAGCAGCACTTTATCTTTGGAAAGGAGTTCCTGAACCGTATCTGGCAGGAAAAGGCTCCCAAAGACAAACTCGTACTCTTCATAAATCGAAGCCGTAAAATCGTTTCTGACAAACAACAGGCCGTCCTGGTCCGAAAGCGAATAACTCATATTGCCCTGAAGATCAATTATCGGATATTTCCCTGAAGAAGTATCCTTCCAGAAACGGTCAAGAGCTTTGTCCTCTATTCGGGACAACAGGTGTATACATTTTCCAACAGCAATACATTCCAATAGTAACCCCTCCCACTGATTCCTCGGCTCATATTCAGCCCGATTTTTCCTATAAAAACCCCCCTTTGTAGAATCAAAGGTCACATGATATTAAGTTCAATAAATTATAAGAACGGCATAATATAAATGACTGGACATAAAAACAGGTCAAATAATTAAGAATTCAAGATATAATTCAAGATAGAAATCCAAAAAACAAATACAGATCGAAATCCAAAAAACAAATACAGATAGAATTCAAGATAGAAATACAGAAAAGAAGTCAGTAAAAATCATAGAAAAAAAGAAAGAACCTTGAATTTCAAGGTAGATGAGGAAAACTAGATTTTACTCGATTGTTTCTATTTTCTCTTTCTTGACAAAGGGCTTACTGATTTTCGCTGGCATCCATTCAGGCCTGTTTTTTGGGGCTGCGACAGTTTGCTTCCATGCTTTGAAAACATGAACTTTCTTTGTCCCGCGTTCCCTGAGTCGGATAATATCTGGTTTTGATTTGGTTCCGGTGCCCCTGTTTGCAGCTTTAAGGGCAGCTTGTCGAGGCTGTTTTCCAGAGAAAACTCCGTGCTCATTGCCTTCTACATCCCGTAAAACAAAATTTCTTGTGTCAGACATAAGGAATATCTCCTAAAATATGTTATAAGAGAATGATAAAAGTGAAGGTATATATAATTTTCTTAAGATGTTGTCAAGGGTTATTGATTTAGAATAAATTTACCTCAATTCAGGAATTGTGTATACACCTGATTTGAAATTAATTCTCCCTGGGAAAACAATATCTATAGCTAGATTTACGGAAGTTAAATAAGCAAATCTCAACGAGATGGCTTTCTTTAATTACAGATTAAAAATTTTATAAATTTATTTGACCCTTTCAGCCCTTTTTTTGAGGGCATTGTTCATATCCCCAAAGCTGCGTACCGTACCCTTCTCTATAGACCATGAAGTGCTGATAATAGGAATTGCAATGCCATTGAATATCTCTTTCTGGATAAAGCGTACCTTGCGACCTGAAATTTCTTCAAGGATGAGGCTGTGCTCCCCATCGAGCAGCCCGGGGAAAAAGAAACTTCCTTTCCATGTAAGCTCTTTTCTTGGCTCAAGGCGAATTATCCTCGGGTGAAGGGTCACGCCTTTTTTTTCCCAATCCGGCTTCATATGGACTTTAATTTTGCTCCCGACCTTTGCCTCCCCGCTGATTTCCTTTATGTATGGGTTCCAGTTGGGGTAGGCTGCAAAATCCATAAGGATCTGCCAGATGCGGTCCGCAGAAGCAAAGATTTCAATTTCTGTGCTGATTTCTTTTTTGAACCCGATGGTTGCAACTCCTCTTTCGCTTTTCCTGTTTTTTCTTAGTCTATCGAAGGCAAACTTATTAACCCTGTTTATTTAGACCGGAAGCAGGGAAGATAAAATCGAAAAAAGAAGATCCAAGCTATAAGTTCAAGCCCTTCCGAAGATTTTTTTCTTCAATTTTCGCTTTACGCTTCCTGCCATCTGTTTCAGGATAATTGGAGTGGGCGTGTTTTTTCCTGCAGGGGCAACTTTACCTTTTCTTATTGCTTTCAACACGGCTTCAACTGTGTTTTCAGAAGCATCGATTTCAGTATATGCCTGCCCTACCATTTCAGGAATATGGGAATCACTTCCTGCAACTTCGGGTATTCCGAGTCTTTTTGCCTCAGCCAGAGCTTTCCTGTTGGCTCCGTTGAAAAGGCAGCGAGAATTGAAGACCTCAACTGCATCAATATCAAGCCCTTCAAAACTTCCAATTCCGTGGGAACTGCTCTTGAAAGGGTGGGGGATGATAACCGTACCTCCAAGTTTTCGAGCCCTGCGGATCGTTTCTTCCGGACTTAACAGAGGCTCTATATTCTCTCTGATTCCCAGAACCAGGATATGTCCTTTTGAAGAACTCACCTCCACGCCGGGAATAACTGTGATTTCAAGACCAAGCTCCAGGGCTTTATTCGCACAGGCAAGCCCACCTTCAACCGTATCATGGTCACATATGGCAAATCCGTCAAGTCCCCTTTTGCGGGCAACCTCAAGGATATCTTCATGGCTTGACTCGCTATCTTTTGAATGCTCGGAATGTACGTGAAGATCGAATTTCATGCTAATATAAAAATGAGCGATGAAGTTATATAAATTTTGAAACGGAGACGAAGAAAGAGAAAAAGAAAGATAGCAGGCACCTGACGAATTGGAATTCAGAAAATGGAAGAAAAGAATTAAGGAAAGTAAAATCAAAAAGCAGGGCTCTGTGAATTTAATTCGGAAAAGAAAATCCGGAGAACTGAATCACGAGAACTGAATCACGAGAACTGAATCACGAGAACTGAATCAGGATAAACAAACCGAAAAAAAAATGAAAAGAGGAATAGCGAACGGGCAAGTGTATATAAAAAATCTGGTGTAGGGGTAGTTTAGGATATTAGGAGGGTCTGATGTATTCAGTAGACACCCGTTCGCAAATAAACAAACAACTTTCGAGTATAAATGTCTTTCGTATACACACGAACAATATTCGGGTTATGAAAAAAAAATATCGGAAAAGAAAAACATTGGTAAATGTACGGACAATATACCAATGGTTATTATATAAATGGAAAAGCTTTTTATTCTTCAATGCCGCTTGAAAAAGCACCATAAACGGTATTCAACGTTGTTCATCCAGAGTCTGTTCCAGAGATTTGATCCTGTTGATTACCTCTGTTCTGGCTTCATAATCCACTGAAATCCGCTCCCCGTACTCAACCCTGTGTACAATACCCTCTTCGTACAGCCAGGAGAGAATTGACATCCCTTTTTCCGAGTTCGGAAGGGAAAAGGAGTAGAAAAACCAGGCAGGAAGGTGTTTGATTATCTCGGCTTTTAACTCCTGCATGCCAACCTGTTCTTTTGCGGAAACGAACACAGGATTGGGAGCCATATAGCCTATTTCTTCCATAACAGCTTCAAGTTCGGATGCTTCAAGTAAATCGGTCTTGTTGAGCACTGTAATCACCGGAACTCCCTGGATGCTGTCCCAGAGAGTATCGTGAGCTGTGGAAAGCTTCTGCAGGATTACCTCAGGTTTTTCGCTTACATCAACTACCAGCAGGATAAGGTCGGAAAGAAAGATCTCATCGAGGGTAGATTTGAAGGCATCAACCAGCCAGTGCGGGAGCTCCTCTATGAACCCTACGGTATCTGTCAAAAGAGCCTTTCTTCCGCCCAGGTCAAGTGCCCGGGTAGTCGGCACAAGGGTTGTAAAGAGCATATTCTGTGCTTCAACGCTTTCATCAACAATGGCATTGAAGAGAGTGCTTTTTCCGGCATTTGTATAACCTGCAAGGGAGACCAGGGAAAAACCCTTCCTGTGCCGAAACGCCCGCAGAGACTCATCATCTTTTTCTGCAGACTCAAGTTCATTTTCAATCTTTGTTATCCTTTTCTTCAGGTCCTGTTCATAAGCGTCTTCATAGTCCCCAAGCCCCATGAAACCTGCCCTTTCCTCCTTTTTCAGAAGGGAAACAATAGCCCTTGCCCTCGGAACCTCATACCTCAGCCTCGCAAGTTCAACCTGCATCTTGGACCTGCGTGTGGTAGCTCTTTTTGCAAAGATCTCAAGGATAAGCTGGAACTTGTCTATTACCTGACACCCACAGGTTTCCGAGATATTGAAAAGCTGAATTGTAGAGAGCCTGTTATAAAAGATGACCTTTCCAGCCCTCTTAATTCTAACAAGTTCGGCAAGATCCTCTATCTTTCCTCTCCCCAGCTGGTACTTGGAATCCGGAAACCTCGTCTGCGTAAGTTCCCCAACAGGAACATAGCCTGCAGCCCTTGCAAGCTCCCTGAGTTCCTCAAAGAGATATTCGCTGCGTTCAGGGTCAGCACGCGGATTGGTTCTTTTTACGAGAATTACCCTGTTTTCGGTTTCTATATTTTGTTCTGCTGGAATTTTCACGCCTCAATGTTAAGTTCTTTAAGAAGTAAATTTCGAGCGCTCAAAGAGATATGGTGAGCAAGTTCGATAGCCCTTCTCTCAGCTATGGACTCCTGGTACTTAAATGCCCTTGAAAACATACTTTCCGGCACCCACGGGGGCTGATTATACATATCCCCTTTTTCTGTCACAATTGTCCCCTCAAAGGAAAGCTGGTTAGCCGTATCCTCAATCAGCTGCACGACATCAAGCAAGCCGGGTGCTCTTTTAAGCCAGAATGGAAGGATCTTCACCTGCTTAACTTTTTCGATATGGTCAGCAGAAACAGTAAGGGCTGCTGCCGCACAGACCATGTAGTAGCCGCCTTTAATCCTGTGCCTGCCCGAAATGTCCACTGCAATAATATCCCACATTTATGTTTCACCCTCCTTCCGGGATGAAAACCCGATTTTCACGAACCCTTAAGAGAAGGGCGAATGTTTTACTCAGGTCTAATTTACTCGGGTCTAATCTACTCAGGTCAATAATCTTTACTCAAGTCTGCCCGAAGAAACCTGAGATAAAATATAATTTTGATACAAAATCTCATTTTGATACAAAATCTCATTTTGATACAGAATCACATTTTGACTCTGCCAATATCCAGGTACTCGACTCCTTCCCCTTTCTCTACTGCAAAGAGCATTCGCTTGCGCACACTGTTTGCAAGCCGGACAGCCCCGGACATAACCGGAAGCCTGAACTCGTAATCTGCAGGGATAGCATTCACAAGATACTCGGAATGGGGAATTTTTTCTATGAACTCGACTTTCCTGTAGACCCTGAAATGGGTCCCGAACTTAAAACCTGTCTTGACCACGTGCCCTGAGTCCCGCAGAGCCTTATATGCGAGGTATTTCCGCAGGAAAGAACCTTCGATTTCCGAGGCTTTTTCAACAAACTCTTCGAATGAAAAGACCTTTCCTTTCCTGTCCCTTACAACTATGATCCCTCTGGAAAAGAGGTAGAGGGACTCGACAAGGGAGAGCTGCAGCCTTTCAGAGTCAAGCATTTTCCCGTAGAAACCTCTGGTATAAAGAGCCCCGGAAGCCTCAGCGTCCCAGGCTATTACCCTGTCTTCAAGGAAAGTTGTATCGGTTTTGACGGCAGGGAAGGGTTCAGGCATCTCCCCTTCAGGGGCAGCGGTTTTAATCTCGTAGAAAGTGAGGTCACTTTCTTCATCCACCACAGCCAGGATAAACTGCTTATGCACGTTTTCTGCCGAGACGACCGAATCCTGCAAAAGCTTTACAGAAAGAAGCTGCCTTTCCGACAGGACATGGACAAAAATTCTTGCCGCACTTTTTCCGGGATGGCTGCCTCTGGGGTATACCCTGAAGTCCACAGCTGAAGGCTGGACATAATACCCCCGCTCTTTGAGGTCTTTATACACGATATACTTCAGCTCGAAATTCGGCTGCCTCAGAGAAGCCTGCTCGAAAAAGGCCCTGAAATCAAGCGGTTTTCCTTCAAGCTCAATCTCGAGTTTTCCTCTAAACTGAAGGTATGCGGCTTCAACAAGTGAGAGTTCAAGCCCGTCCCCCCTGGGACGCCCGAAATAACCTGTTTTGTAAAGTTCGGCCACCGCGTCCTTTCCGGCAAGGACCCGGTCCCCTTTAAGTTGTGTTTTCAATAGTTTCACCTGAAAAGAAAATAGAATGAAAATAAGTTTTATAAGAATCTTTTTTGTAATAATCTGAATTGTAACAATCTGAATTGTAACAGTCTGGATTATTATGGCTTTTAATAATCCAGCCTGTAATTCCTGGTGTGTAATAATCTGGCTTAATATAATATTGTTTTTTCGACCTGCAAAGGCAAGTGGCCCGCAACCGGCAGCATGAATATATAACTTAGAATAATGCCTTTCGGTTGAAAACCCGGATCAAACCTGCATTTATATGTTTATCGGGAAGCCCTGGAAGCCCTGAATTTACGGGCAGCTTCAACAAATGAACCTGCAAGTTCCCTGTATGAGACTCCGTGCAGGTGGGCGTAAGAACCGAGGGTATTGCCGACAATAAGCCCATCCTGATCTCCTTTTATTCCAGTGCCCCTTGAGAGGGTTATTGCAAATTCCGCATCATCAGGGATTTCCCGGATTTCGGAGTGGTGGAACTCATGCCCCTTGAAGCTGTTGCCTTCTTTTCCCAGAAGGCAGTTCCTATCAAGAGTCCCGATATTGTAACTGACAACCCTTGTCTGCCCCATAATTGTGTGGCCAGGAAGCGCCCCGACCATTGAATAGGTGGACTCGGGCATCGAAGCGTCGTGGTATGTGCCTTTTCCGGGGATTCCGGTACTGATTTTTTCCGTAAGGTACATGAGCCCCCCGCACTCGGCGTATATGGGCATACCTGCAGCAGAAGCTTCTTTGATGCTCATTCGCATGGACTCGTTGGCTTCGAGTTCGGCTGCAAAAAGTTCAGGGTAGCCGCCTCCTATATAGAGCCCGTCAACATCAGGAAGCCCGGGATCTTTTACCGGGCTGAAGTAAACAATCTCCGCCCCGGCAAGTTCCAGCAGGTCGATATTATCATGGTAGTAAAAGTTGAAAGCCTCATCAAGGGCAATACCTATCCTCGGTCCGGGAGATCCTGCACCGGCAGCAGGGGAAAAAATGCTATTTTCGGAACTTTTCAGGGGTTTTGCACTCCTTGCGATTTCCAGGAAGCGATCCACATCAATTCCTTTAGTGATAATCTCTTCAATGCCCCGAAGCCTGTCCTCAAACCCTCCGTCTCCAAGCCTCCGCCTGCCTTCAAGCGCAGGCATGAGTCCGAGGTGGCGCATGGAAATCTGCATGGCGGGGTCCCTTGGAATAATGCCTATAACCGGCACGCCAGTATAGTATTCTATTGCCTCTTTTGCCTTTTCTGCGTGGCGGCGGCCCCCTATATTATTGAGGACAACGCCTGCGATTTCCACGTCAGGATCGAAATTCTTATAGCCGCTTATAAGGGCTGCACTGGAACGGGTAATGCTGCGGGCATTGATTACGAAAACCACGGGGCATTTGAGGATCTTTGCGATCTGGGCGGTACTCCCAAGGTCGCTCAAGCTTTCAAAGCCCTCGTAAAGCCCCCGAACTCCTTCGATAATTGCAATATCTGCCCCATCCCCGGTTTCACAGGCATGGGAGTAGACGTCAAGAATCCCGTCTTCGTCCATCAGGTACCCGTCAAGGTTCCGGCAGAACCTTCCCGTGATTTCGGTATGGTAACTGGGGTCGATATAGTCAAGAGCGACCTTGAAGGACTGGACTTTATACCCTCTTGAAACAAGAGCAGCCATAAGGCCCATGGAAATTGTGGTCTTGCCTGAAGAGGAACGGTCTGCAGAAATAAGGACTCTGGGAATGTTCCCTGCATCTGTTCCGGATTGTTTGCTGTGGGACATGCTTTCAATAACCCCTGAGTTCGGTATATCCATTTATTGCGGCACAGGTAAGTTTTTGCAGTTCACTGTGTCATTTCCCTTAACCGCTCATCGCTCAGGTGGGCTGCCATAACCTTCTTTTCGTTATTCAGGATTGCTTTTCCAAGCTGGCGGTAGATTTCAGCAATGTCGGATTCAGGAGCTTTTTCCATAACAGAATAGCCGTCTCGCTCGCAAACCTGGACTATATCCCGCTTGGGGATAAAAGCCATAAGCTGACTGCCGATTTCCTCCGAAAACTTCCTGACTATTTCTTCTTCCCGGATTGCGTTTCTGGAATTGCAGATAATCCCACTAAGCGGCATACTGATTTTGGAAAGCCCTTTGCAGATGTTGTTTGCTGCATAGAGGGGCATATATTCTCCTGAGGTCAGGACGTATGCCTCATTTACATAGCCCTTCCGGATAGGGGCAACAAACCCGCCGCAGACGATGTCTCCCGGAACATCGTAGATTATAAGGTCCTGTGCTTTAAGGAGGTCTTCTGAAATGCTTTTCAGTTTCTGGATTGCAACTATGATCCCACGCCCTGCACAGCCTATGCCGGGCTCGGGCCCTCCGGCTTCTATACATTTTACGCCTGCATACCCTTCAAAGACCATATCTTTTTCCTTTACATCCACACCTTCGCGGATGAGGTCAAGTATGGTTGGGATTCTCCTGCCTCCGAGAAGGGTTATGGACGAATCGCTTTTTGGGTCGCAGCCTATGATCATGACCTTCTTTCCTGCTTCCGCACAGGCAGCTGCAACGTTTGAGGCTGTGCTCGACTTACCTATGCCGCCTTTTCCGTAAATTGCAACGATCTTTTGTTTTTTCAAAGGATCTTCCTCCCGTTACTTTGATTTTATACTGGATTTACTTTATACTGGATTTACTTTATACTGGCTTTTATCCTGACTCTTTTCTGTTCAGGCTTCCTTTGCAACTTCCTTTGCAACTTCCCTTAATGTGGCTCCGAACTCGGATTCCACTATTTCGCTGACTCCGAGAGTCTTTGGGTGGAGGTCGATCTCAACCATAACATGCTCATGCCCCATCTCTTTTAAGGGCAGGACCTGCCTCGGGCCGTTCGTAACCGAAATCAGTTCCATGTGCTGCAGGTTCTCCATCGGGATTGCATGAGGAACGCCTGTGATAACTGCAAAATCGTAATCACTGTATTTTGTCTTTATTAGTTCGCTGACCTTTTCCCCCGCAATCGGGTACTCATCCATGCCGCCGATGACTTCGTGAATCTCAATCCCATGGGCTACGAAGTCTCGCATAATGTATTTGGCATGCTGCCTGACCCGCGGAAGCCCGAGTTCCGGGTCGATATTTGCCATATTGACCAGGTTTTCCTTTTTCCCGAGCGCAGCTGCAACCTCATTGACTGCAAGAGTGATGTCTGCAAACATGTAGCCGGTTTCTTTTTTGGCGTTCATTATGATGAGACCTTTCTTGCCTTCCTTGAGGAGTTCAATAACCCGCCTTGCAACCTTATATTTGAGGTCTCCCCTGGAGGGGGCAAGGTATTCCCTGCTCGCAGCCCCGAACCTCTTTTCAACCTCTGTGGCTTTTATAAGGAGGTACTCCTGGCGCTCGAATTCTTTACGGTCAATTATCCCGGCATCGAGGGCAGATTCAAGGGCAAAGATCACACCTTTTGTGTTGTTGTGATAGCCTGCGTGCACTTCTACTTCAATAACAGGGATATCCGGGTTTGCTTCAAGCACGGCTTCGTGCATTTCCTCCCCTATGATCATGCTGGCACAGGTGCCGACAACGCCCAGAATTTTCGGGTTGAAGAGTTCGATGGACTTGTTGATGAGCTGTACAAGCCGGTCATGCCCTCCGAAAACAAAGCCGTTCTCGTCAAGCCCTGTAGTGACTACATGGATCCCGTCTTCTTCGAGCAGCCTCGCATGCTTGAATGAGCAGCCAGGGGGTCCGTGCAGGATTGCAACATCGACATTTAAGTCCCTGAGAGTATAAAGAGCCGCAACGATTGAACTCGGGCGGGGATGAATGATTGAAATCTCTTTTGCAGTCATGACAAATCCTCTTATTCTGATTATACGAATGTTTATATGGGTTTCACCCGGGAGATTCCGGAATCCCGCAGGACTGTGAACCCCGCCTGGACGGGAAGAAGGTATCCGGAAGCATGATCAGTTGAAAGTTAAACAAGCAATGGAAACGAATACAGATTGGAAGACCCTGTATAAAATTGTATCATAAAATTCCTGCGAAAAGCCCGCAGCCTGACCCGGAATTCCTGCCAATTTTCCAGGTCCGGCCGGAGAATTTTCGGATGGACAATTTACATGGGAGATTACCCGGAGGGACAGCGCTCAACGGAAACATTTCACTGAGGAAAGAATTATATCTTCTGTTCCTGCAAGTTCCGAAGCTTTCAATAGCCCTTCCGGAAGGCTGCCTGCATAAGAGGCATTTTTAGCAGCTACTGCTGTCATTCTCTCTCCAACAAGTATAATGTGCCTGCACTTTGCACCGAACTTTTCTACAAACCCCTGCACTGAGACAGGAGGCAGCCCTTCACATACCTGAGAAGCTTCTTCTCCGAGTACAAGGATTATACTTCCCTTTTTTTCGTCCTTTTTCTTCAGGAGAGCGTACTCAAGGGCTTTTTCTGCAGAAAGGATGTCCATTCCGGAGTTGGAGTTGTCAACCAGGGCAACCCCATTAAGCTCTTTTTCCTGCATTCTGCCTGAAAGCCCCCTGAACTCCTCAAGCACAGAAACAACAGCTTTTTGTTCAACCCCAAGTTCGAGAGCGGCTGCAGAGGCTGCAACAAAGGCTGTCATGTATGCCGAACTGTTATATCCGGGGCGCAGGGAAGCTGAAAAAAGTTCATCTCCTCTGCGGAGAAAATGCAGGGTAGAGCCTGAAGCTCCGGGAGTGATTGACGGTTCTGAGGGAGTTGAAGGTTCTGAGAGAGTTGCCGGTTCCCGAGCAGCGGATAACTCCGGAGTAATTGATGATTTTTGAGTAGCTGACGAGTCTTGAGCAGCTGATAATTTTGCAGTCCCGGCTTCAGTTTCCAGAACAAAATCCGGAACTTCAGACATCTTCACATGGGACTCTGCATAAAATGGGTCCTTAAAGGTGAGAACCTTTGCCCGGCTCCCTTTTGCAGCTTCAAGGGCTTTTTCTGCCCCGGCATTGAGAAGAAGGGTGCTTCCGGGTTTTGCGTTCAGGATAAGCTGGAGCTTTGCATCGCTTGCAAGGGAGTTATTGTTCGCAATCCCATAATCAGGGGAAAGGGTTGTCAGGATCCCGAGGTCTGCGGTACCCGTACCTCCGATAGAGATTTCAAAGATGAAAAATTCCGGCCTGATTCCTGCCTCAAGGCTTTTTTCAATGGCTGTCAGGATACTTCCCGGAGTAATGCTCAGGCCCCTGTGAATAATAAAAGGGACACCCTCTTTCCAGGCTTCAAGCCCGCGCGAGGTATGGAGCACGACTTCGAACCTGCGGGAGAGCATGTCAGCGAGCAGGGACGCAGTGCTTGTCTTTGCTTTTACGCCTGTTATCTCAACTATTCTTATATCCGAAAGCTCCGGGTCGTCCTGCAGGATTTTCCCTATGGCTTCGTGGTGTGAGAGAACTGTTTTTCCTTCTGACCTGGCTTTTGAAAGCATGGGATAAGCCGGGTCCAGATGCACAGGCGCTACCAGCAGATCGAATTCGGATAAGGGGAGAGGAGTTTTTGAACAGCTGATGCCGTACTTTTCCTCAAGCTCCCCAAGCAGCACCTGATCCACGGTCCCGTAAACGTCTACTCCGGATACATCATTTCCCAGAGCTGCGAGTTTTATTGCTATTGGAATGCCGCCGTGTGTAAGGTCGAGCACGGCGAGCTTCTTCCGGAACAGGTCCATAATAAAAACCGGACCCAGATGTTCAAATCTACAGGGATTCCTGCACCCTTTTAAAGACGAGGTCGGCGATCAGTGTGTCGGCTCCGAGGGGTTTTGCGTAGCAAAGAGGAACTGCTTTTCCATCGATTTCAAGGGTTCCGCAGCCGTTTTCGTCCAGATTCAGGATTTTAGGGATATCCTTTGTGATGTGGACGCCTGAAGCCAGGAAAACAGGTACTGCTGAAATCTTTGTTACTCCTGTACCTGAAAAGCCTGCAATTGCTTCTTCCAGAGTTGGCTCACTGTTTTCCATAAAGCCGGCTCTAACAACAACATCAGAATACTTCTGTGCAATGTAATCTGCGATCTGGCTGACTACTTCTTTATTGTAAGGCAGTTTGCTCCCGTGGCCGATGGCCAGGATTCCGATTTTTTCTGTCATTTTTAAGACCTCATTTTAAGTTTAAGCTTAACAATATTATCAGAATTTGTTTAACACAATTAGTTTAATTTGTAACATCACAGAGTTTAACATAGTTAGAATTTATATGATATAACCTTTTTGAAAAAGGGACAACGGGAGAAAGTTTTGAGAGAAGCGGAGAAAGAAAGTTTTGAGAGAAGCGGAGAAAGAAAGTTTTGAGAGAAGCGGAGAAAGAAACTGAGGATAAGGATAAAAATGCGTAAAGCCAGCAATCCGCAGGAAGGGTATTAAAACAGGGCAAAATTTTCATTCATTAATTCATTAATTCATTAATTCATTAATTCAGTAATTCATTAATTCATTAATTCATTAATTCATTAATTCATTAATTCATTTATTTATTCATTTATTTATTCACTTATTTATTCACTTATTCATTAATTCCTGCTTTAGAACTCGACCAGGCCGTTCGGGTAGTATATAATAGATGCTCCCTGGAAGTATACACCGCCGGGATGTCTGTACCCGTTTGACCCGCTCCAGTCAAAGTTGAGCCAGTACTGCGTTCCCTGCCCATCTTCAAGCACCCTTTCCGAGTACCAGACATTTTCGGCAGAGGGGTATCTCTCTGCGATATAATCCAGTATCCCGGAAGCTGCGTCCCTGTCATCCCCTATGTAAAGTTCGGGATAAGCGTGCCCATAAGACTCATTGTATGCCGTAACTACCCTCGTATTGAACCCCATATTTTTCAAAAGGGCAGACATAACAATTGAGTAATCATCGCAGTCCCCTATATATCCGCTGTCAATGGTCTGTGAAGCCCCGAAGAAAAACTCGGCGTTTTTGTCGTACCTGTACTGCCAGTTCCGGTTTACGTAATTATAAACAGCGCAGGCATCTTCTATATTGTATCCTGAAGTCTTTCCTGTGATATTGTAGACCTCTTCTCCTGTCCTTTCCTCTCCTGCCCCTATAGCCCTCCGGAAGTTCAGAGACAGCAGCCTGTATTCTTTTGGATAAACAGCACCTGACTTCTCTTCGGAGTACGAGGGCACCTCAGGTATCCCCGTAGAGGCGATACTTTCAGCGCTTTCGACACTCCCGACAAGATCAGCCTCTTCGGCTTCGAGTTCTTCCTCCGGGACAGTACCCTCAGGCAGCAATTTATTCATCCCATCGGCGACAAGACCCTCCTTAAGGTTCCCGATATCCATACAGCCGGCTGTCAGGGAGACGAGAAAAATGAGGACTATAAATTTTAAAGCCTTCACATGGACCACAAAATCAGCTCCGGAAGTACTGTATAAGTAATATAGGTTAATAAATTTCTGTGACAGCCCCCGCGAATAAATTCGCAGGCATCTATGCCTTTCAACCAACGCTATTCTGCCCAGTAGCGAATATTATTCTGGTCTCGCCAACACCGTTCAAAGTTTTACATGTAGAACTTCCCTACATAACCTCATACTTTAAGTTCAGAGCAAAGTCTAGCTGACCTACTTGAGCCTATTATGCTGATGGTAGCAAAAACTAGCCAATATAGAATAGGACTGGAAGATAAATTAAGGTTTACAGGTAACTATTATCGAGAGAGTTTACGGCTGTATCCCGCCATAAAAATGACGGAGATTAGCCTCTACACTCCGAAATATAATAAAGTAAATCTCTTTAAATTCTAACATTAGACTCTGGTTTCAATACATAGTTTATATTCCCCTTTTTCGTCTCAAAAATATCCCGCATTTGGGATAGTCGAGACCCTCACAGTATTTTCCTTTAGGCTGGAATTGAGAACATGATGAACAATATTTACATTTTGTATGTAAGATAATGGATATTATGCCCATATACAGACCCCTTTACACCCACAATTCGAAATATGCCCATATATAATCAGATGGGTCCATATATATTAACTGTTGCATTGTTTCCTCTTCAAACCCGAATCGGCATTATTTCACTCCCTGATGCCTTTGCATTTCCTGAAGTGATTTCGGTTATTTTAAAGTATGGCAGCCCCTGAATTGCTAGCTGGGCCATCGAGTACTCGATATCCGGAGTTGGTCCCTTAATCCTGAGAGGACTGGCTATGACGTTGAGCAGTTCCGCAAGGTTGGGGCTGTTCGACTTCCATGTCCCGTCACTCTGTGTTTCAGCGGTAAAGATTTTCCATTCGATTTTCACGGACATTAGTATTCTCCCGTATTCTCCCCTTAAAAAATGGTTATTCGGTCGAGCCAGCTGCTCAAAAAAATAAATTATCAGTACTCGGGCCTAAGTATTTTTATATGTTTTTACCTATAACTTTATATCACCGGTGTAATTCGACTTTTCCCCTTTCAAAGCCTTAAATTATTAACCGGAAAAGAAACGCAGAATAATCTAAAAGGAAACTACTTACTGCTGACTCAAGGGGCTCAAATCATAAGTTTGCAGACTAAAAAAGAGATTTTTCAGCAGAGAGTTGTTTCAACCTAAATTGAGTTTATCCAACTCCTATCCAGCTCGGGAATAAGCCGAATCAGGAATAGGAGTATTTATGCTAGAGAGTGCTCTTAACGGCTCCCTTAAACAGGAAATTCCGCATGCCTTTTTGCGGCTTCACAGATGGCTCAGGAAATCCAGCACAATCCGATTAAATTCAGCAGGTTTTTCCATATTTGGCACGTGGGCGGTATCGGACATGAGAACCTTTTTTGCCCCTTTGATCTCGTTAGCAAGTAGGTCAGCAGCCCGCAGGATTTCAGGATTATCAAGAGAGCCAGCCATGACTAACGCAGGAACGGCGAGATCCCCAAGCCGCCCGGTGGCCGGTGGATTGAGCGGATTAAGCGGGTTGGCGTCGGCTATGGCCCAGGTTCCATTCTCGACCGGAATCCGGTTCATCTCAGTTGCCCGCTGACGGACGCGAGAGTCGACCTGCTCCGGCTGACGGAAACTGCCATCAACCCAGAGACGGATCTGCAGGTCACTTACGCGGTTCAGATCTCCCTGTTCGAGAGCCTGCAGCATCTCCAGAAGCTGAGATGGAGGAGCGCCCCTCATTTCAAAGCCTCCCGGAATCCCACTGACAACGATCAGCGACAGCACCATATCAGGGTGTTCGAGAGTAAAATCAATGGCTATTTCTCCCCCCATGGAGCATCCCAATACATGTGCACGTTCAATACCGAGTTCCTGAAGCAAGCGGTACAAATCCTTACGGCGGGAAACAGGCCCTATTGCAGGATCGGATTTCCCAAACCCGCGCATATCAAAACGAAGAACCCTATAATGCTGTATAAAAGCGTCCCACTGCGCATCCCACATGCGGCTGTCAACAAAGCCCGCATGGATGAGCACGAGCACCTCACCCTTTCCCTCAATTTCATAGTAGAGTTTCCCGTCTCCAGGGTCAACGTATCCGGTAGTCATGTTCTCTTGTGCTCCTTCCCTGTAATTTCAGCCCTGATTCCTATTTTGATGGATATTTCATTTTTATTGTTTGAACCCGGACTCCTTTATTTTAGTGTGTCTTCTCTTATTATCGTGTTTTCTCTTATTATCGTGTCTTCTCTTTATCGGGTCTTAATCCCGGCATTAATCCTGCTCTTACTCCGGGTCTTTTTCCTTTCTGATTCTTGCATATATCTTCCGACCAGATTTTTTCAGCAGGTAATTCAGACTTTCTTTTGATATCGGCTTTGATTTTTTAACTATCATTACCGGCTTTCTGGAATGTCTGGCAATCCTCTGCGAGAGGGTCCCGAGCAAAGAGATCTTAAATCTCTCGCTCGAATCGCCAATAATTGTTAGATCGTAGCCGTTTGAGACTTCCAGTATGGCATCTTCTATAGAGTATCTTTCAAGCAGTTTAAAGCTGACAGGTATCGAAGTTATCTTTTTGACCAGCCCATCAAGTTCTTCAGTAATTATTGCTTTCTTGTCCGGATCTTCATCGGGGCTAATAATGCTGATTATTCTAATTGAAGCCCCGGTATTTGCAGCGAGTTTTTTTGCAAGATAAAGGCCGTGTACAGAATTTTGTTTTCCATTATATGCTACAAGGATTTTCTTAAGGCTGTCAGGCAGATGTCCTTTTAATAGAGCGATCTGGCTTTTTGAGGACAGGAGAACATCATTTGTTACGTCTCCGAGTGAATACTTGAACCTCTTTGATTCGTGCCAGCCCATAATAATTATGTCTGCGTGCTCTATTTCAGCCTGTTCAATGATTGAATTTGAGATTTTGTGATCAAATGCAATGATAAATTCTCTTTTGTTTCCGAATTTTGCAGGATATTGCTCAAAATCTTCCTGGAAACGACAGTCCATCTCTATCTTTTTCTCGTGGTAAGCTTCCTGAACTACCATTAAGGTTGTCTGGCGTGGAACTTCAATTATGTGCAGGCAAATTATCTCACTTCCCAGGAAATCTGCCAGCTTCAGAAGGTCTCGTTCATGCCCCGGATTGGAAACTGGCACAAGTACCCTGCCAACAGAAACCGGTTCAACGCTCACTCTTTCTACATTATTTTCCAGCAGGTCAAACAGGTTATATGCTGGCATGGCTTTGTCTTTTCCATAGAACATGTACCAGCCGGCTCCGGCAAATATCATTAATACGGTAAACAGTAAAGGTAAACCACCAAGAAGAGGCAGCAATAATATGCTCCCGACAACCCCGAATATTTGCGTGAAAGGATAGAAGGGATCGCGGAATGTTGGTTCATATCCGGGTAAAGTCCGTTTTCGGAGGATGATTACTGCCATATTGAGCAGGATAAATATCAAAATGTTAAAAGCCCCGCCAAGTCTTGCCAGCTGTTCTATGTTGAAAAAAAACAGGAGCGAAACCATTACAGTTCCGGTGACCAGTATAGCATTGTGAGGAGTCTCATACTTTTTATGGATCATGACAAACCATTCTGGCATCAGCGCATCTCTGCTCATTGCAAAAGGAAACCTGGAAGATGACAGTATGGCACCGTTGGCTGTGGAAAGCGTTGCAAGCAGGGCAGCAAAAGCAATGAAGAATTTCCCGGTGTTTCCTGCAATCAGGCCTGCGATATCTGCCAGCGGAGTGACCGTTGTTACTGCTCCTTCAGGACCTGAAAATCCAACCGTTACTGCCATTATACCGACATAAAAGAGGGTTACTACAACCGCTGAAGCGATAAACGCCCTCGGTAAGTTCTTTGACGGGTTTTTAACTTCCTCGGAGACCGCAGCGGCTTCTGCTAGTCCCAGGTAGGATATGAAAATAATCCCTGTTGTAGTGAATATCGACATTATCCCATGCGGGGCTACCGGGACAAAATTATCCGGCTTGACCAGAAAAGATACTTTTCCTATGAATAGAACCAGTATTACCAGTAAAATAACAACAATAAAGTTCTGCAGGGAACCACTACTTTTTGCACCGCGGTAATTAATTACTAACAGAAGCACTCCTGTAACAGCTGCGACTAAATAGAGCGGCAGAGGGTAAAAGATCTGAGAATATTCTGCAAGCCCTATGAGTGCAAACGTGCCTTTGAATACCAGTGCCAGCCAGGAGCCGAGCCCGATTACTGCGCCAAATGCGGCTCCCATTGTCCTGCTGATATAGTAATAGCTGCCGCCTGCCACAGGCATGCCTGTTGCCAGCTCTGACATGCTGATTGCTGTAGCTATTGAAATGAGCCCGCCCAGCAAGAATGAGATAATTGCTCCTGAACCTGCATTTGCTACGGCTATTCCGGGAAGAATGAATATTCCTGCCCCTATCATTGTTCCGGTGGCTATTGCAAAAGTTGAGAAAAAACCCAGGCTGCGCCCCAGCCTTTCCGTTGTTTCAATTGGCGCCATCTATATCCCCGTCTTTCAAGACTCCAGAATAGGTAAACCAAGCTCTGCATAAACACTCAGTTTACAAGTATGTTTACAATTTTGATAATACATTTCCGCACCATGCATCCGGGCAGGCAACGAGAGTCCAAATCCCTGCTTAATTGATCCGGCTGTCGAATAAAAATCTCCGAAAAACGTCATTATCCTCCGGCAGTACAGTTTCAATCCGTTTTTTAGCGGGTCTTGCTACAGTTTTATTTAGAGGAATAAAGCAACATATCTGATCAAAAAGTTTCAATTATGCTTTAATGCCTCTTGTTTTCGAATAGTACATATAATTATCCGTCAGAGGTATATTAAAATAGAATAATCCGGACCAAAACTGAATGCTAATAAAAAATAAGAGTCCTTATAGCTTGAAATAAGGGTAGATCAGGGTTTATAGTATTCTTTTACACATCCTCCAAATAATTTTTTGGATCTTTCAAACCCTTCATAGATTCCATCTAAATGGTCCTGAGAATAATTTGGTTTTTCTTTAACTGCAATCGTGTCTATCATCAGGTTAAATCTTTCCTGCAGCCTCTGTATCTTTACAGCTGGATCTTCCTCTGAAACGAGTGAAATAAATACTCCCACGTTTTCCTCAAAAGTATCTTTGGCTATCTCTAAACCTTCATTTATTCCTTCTTTAAAATCTGAATAAGCCCGACTATCTTTATTCCTCTCGATCAAATCACTAAATCTTCGAACTGTCTTTGTAATTAGTAGTTGATCCAAATTTTGCCCCTCCCTACAGAAATATAAAAAAGACCGTTTATACCATAACAAGAAGTTCAGATCCTTATTTTAGCGGATCTTGCTTTTGAATAATGGATTTGTTTATTAGTCAATAAATTTAGTTATTAGTATCAATACTTATAGGTATTTTCGTTTCAATCCCGGATTTAGTGGATCTTGCTCGCGAATAGAAAAAATAATTTGAATTATTTGAATAATTTATTATATATTGTAAAAATAGCGCTTGAAAGATGTTTCTGCTTTATGTGTCCGGCCCCGCCGCGTCCGCAAGAATTAACCAGCCAATTGTAAAAGAGCTTCGATAATTCCACACCCGCCGTGTCGACGTACTTATAAAATAGATAGCTCAACGGAATTATTAAAAATAACGACAGGATGCATGAAATTAAAACAGCTGCGCTATATGGCAATACCGGGTACAGGATGAGGAACAGTGCACAGGTGAAACTGCTTATCACCAGGAAATGTACCAGGTACAGAGAGTAGGAGATTTTTCCGAGGAAAACCGGCACGGGAGACGAAAAAAAGTTTTGCAACCGTCGGCTGTTCAATAAGACATACATTATCATGCCGGCGCCTAGAATATGATAGGTCACCTTTGGGGTTTGGAAGAAACCGGTATTGAGAAAACCGTATAAAGAACCGGTTGTCACAGGGCTTATAGGGTACGACCCGAGAAACAACCCCGAAACCAGTATAATAGATAGTATTATAGTATTACCTGTTTTAAATACCGGGGTCTCATTGTTGAACGTGTCGGCGAACACCATTCCTATTATAAAAGCCAGATAATAAGAGTTTAAGTAAAGCACGGCTGCGGCAAGATAGAATGTCCAGCGGTTGCGTATCGACCCGAACAGTAATGCCATTGCGAAAACGAGCATCGACCCAAAAAATTCAATTTTCATGGTCCATAAAACCGGGTTGTAGGAGGTCTTGCCGCCTACAAAAAACGACCCCCACACAGCCTGTTTAACCGCATCGACGATGCCTGGCGTAAAGTTCCAGTAGTCGCGGTAATTGCTGCCTGCGGAAATTACCATCGTTTCGAGATAATAACGGTATAATCCGGCTGATGCCAGTAAGTACGAGAGCATTACTACTGCAAATACCGGAATAAACAATCTGAGATATCGGCGCACTGCGCTGCTTATAATTACACCGTTTTCCTTCGTTTTAAAATATTTATGGGTTAATACGTAGCCGCTCAGGACGAAAAAGATGCACACTGAAAAGTTACCGGCGCCAATTAATCCTAAGGGTGTGCTCGAAAAAAGCTGGTCAAGGTTTCCGAAATGCGAAGGCAATTCATTACCATAGACCATCGCCGGGGCTAATGCGACAAAGAAATGCATTATCATGACATTAACCGCAGCTATACCTCGCAACCCATCGAGGTAGGTGATCTTCCCGGCCATATATATCGCTTAAAGTGTATTATTGAACTGTTTTTATATACCTTGTTTTAATGTATCTTGATCGCGAATCAAAAGGCAAGAATCCATAATAACCTTTCTTTTTGTTTCAATTAACCTTTATTTTGGTTTCAATTAACCTTTATTTTGGTTTCAATTAACCTTTCTTTTTGTTTCAAGCCTTGTTTTAGGGGATCTTGCTCGCGAATGAAGATTATTACCTTCACGCATAGCACTTTAGAAAATTGCTACAGACCAAAAGAAAACGTAATAACAAATCGAACGATTGGTGGGTGTGTCATAGACGGTCAATTCATTTGATTTTAATACAATGAACATGACAGATTTATGATAAACAATGAGTTACGAAGAAATAACTGAGAAAATAATGTTGATCGTTATAGGAAAAATCATAGGAAAGCTAATAGAAAAGGTGTTCAAACCTGAGAAAAATGAAGACAGGGTCAGACAACAAACCTGACCTTGTCTGCACTCGGGGAAAGGAGATTGCTGCACTGTTTCAATCCTTGTTTTAGTGGATCTTGCTCGCGAATCACATAAACCACAAATCAACCACAGGAGAAAAAGAGTTTCAATCCTTGTTTTAGTGGATCTTGCTCGCGAATAATAGTTTACAATCAAGGATCTGCCGGTTCATCCCCACGCTTGTGGGGAACTCGTCTGGTCCTCTCAGGGTCTGATCCTCTGGTCCGGTTCATCCCCACGCTTGTGGGGAACTCGGGAAATACGGAAGTTTGTATATCAGCCTGGGCGGTTCATCCCCACGCTTGTGGGGAACTCGAATTCTATGGACGATACACAAACGGCAACCCCGGTTCATCCCCACGCTTGTGGGGAACTCAAGTGTGGAGGGTTTTGTATTTGGGACTAGGTCGGTTCATCCCCACGCTTGTGGGGAACTCGTATTTTATTAATTTCGTCAGTGATTATATACCGGTTCATCCCCACGCTTGTGGGGAACTCCTCATAGGCAGAACGGGAACGCATTAAACAAACGGTTCATCCCCACGTGTGTGGGGAACTCCCTGTGTATTTTCAGAGTTTTTTATACAGATCCGGTTCATCCCCACGTGTGTGGGGAACTCAGGGTGGGGGAAATATAGGATGTTCCAGCTATCGGTTCATCCCCACGTGTGTGGGGAACTCGCCCACACTGCCGAGCAGCAGGCCCCCACCCGCGGTTCATCCCCACGTGTGTGGGGAACTCCAAGCATCATATAATTTTTAGAAGGGGGTTGACGGTTCATCCCCACGTGTGTGGGGAACTCAGCATGTTTATCATACCGTGTTAGATTGGTGACGGTTCATCCCCACGTGTGTGGGGAACTCATTGAGCCTGTTATATTCACTATTGAGGGTTGCGGTTCATCCCCACGTGTGTGGGGAACTCCATTTTCCCCCACAGCTCCGGCAGCCTATGGGCGGTTCATCCCCACGCTTGTGGGGAACTCTAGACATTTTTTACACCCCTATGCGAACATATCGGTTCATCCCCACGCTTGTGGGGAACTCGCGGCGTTTTTCTGATTTTTGCAGAATGTACCCGGTTCATCCCCACGCTTGTGGGGAACTCCTGAAATGCTCGGTCATTCTTTGCTTTTTGACCGGTTCATCCCCACGCTTGTGGGGAACTCCGTTTAGTGCCTCCAATAATTATCAATTGTAACGGTTCATCCCCACGCTTGTGGGGAACTCTTCAAAAACTACAGTAGCAAAAAGTAAATTAACGGTTCATCCCCACGCTTGTGGGGAACTCACAAACACCTTAACTTTAACTATTCTCTCAACCGGTTCATCCCCACGCTTGTGGGGAACTCTACTTTTGGCCACATTACCGGATGAGATGAGACGGTTCATCCCCACGCTTGTGGGGAACTCAATTACACAGTAGTCCTTTCCTCGTATCGAATCGGTTCATCCCCACGCTTGTGGGGAACTCTAATTGGCTACAAAATACATGATAGAAGGAGGCGGTTCATCCCCACGCTTGTGGGGAACTCACCGTAAACAGTTTGTAAGCGTGCTTTCGGTGCGGTTCATCCCCACGCTTGTGGGGAACTCACAGGAAACAGGGTTTAGACGCAAACTTAAACCGGTTCATCCCCACGCTTGTGGGGAACTCGGAATCCCCTATATAATCAGGGGTTATAAGGGCGGTTCATCCCCACGCTTGTGGGGAACTCAGTAGGTGCTGTATCTGCAAAGGTATTTAATCCGGTTCATCCCCACGCTTGTGGGGAACTCAAACATGTGTTTTAGTTGCCATAGTGCTGCACCGGTTCATCCCCACGCTTGTGGGGAACTCATAAAAAAGTAAGCCAGGAAGATGTTGTAAAGCGGTTCATCCCCACGCTTGTGGGGAACTCTTGTAAGGAATACAAGGCAGAATCCCATGTGTCGGTTCATCCCCACGCTTGTGGGGAACTCATTTGGAGAAATGAAGACAAGGTAAATGGTAGCGGTTCATCCCCACGCTTGTGGGGAACTCGCCATCAGCCTCGAAGTGAGTTTCGTGGGTACCGGTTCATCCCCACGCTTGTGGGGAACTCTAGTGGATAAGTGTTTCCTGAGACTACAAAACCGGTTCATCCCCACGCTTGTGGGGAACTCGGTTGTTTCGCCCATTGGTACATGGTTCATGTCGGTTCATCCCCACGCTTGTGGGGAACTCTTGATATTAAGCTTAAGTATAAGATCCTCTGCCGGTTCATCCCCACGCTTGTGGGGAACTCTACAGGCACAAAATTCCTGAAAGATGATTTAACGGTTCATCCCCACGCTTGTGGGGAACTCGAATGAAACACACGTTCATCTGGCCTTCAGACCGGTTCATCCCCACGCTTGTGGGGAACTCAACTCTTCAGCAACAAGCATATCAATCATTGCCGGTTCATCCCCACGCTTGTGGGGAACTCCAAACACTTCACAAGGTGCTTCTATTAACATATGGTTCATCCCCACGCTTGTGGGGAACTCGAAAATTTAAGACAATGAATTTGGTAGAATAACGGTTCATCCCCACGCTTGTGGGGAACTCATCCATATCGTACTGTATAGCAACGTAGTTGTCGGTTCATCCCCACGCTTGTGGGGAACTCCATCATCATTGAAAACAATGAAATCAAGGATACGGTTCATCCCCACGCTTGTGGGGAACTCCGCTGCAAAAGCTGCAGCTTCGGCGGGGATGCCGGTTCATCCCCACGCTTGTGGGGAACTCTCCGCTCTATTTCTCGCGCTCTCCGTCGCAGCCGGTTCATCCCCACGCTTGTGGGGAACTCGGGGGACTGTCTCCGGTGGGGGTTCTGTATACCGGTTCATCCCCACGCTTGTGGGGAACTCTTTTCTTTTTTGATCTGCTCTACTGTCCTGAACGGTTCATCCCCACGCTTGTGGGGAACTCTAGAAGAGGGGTTAACCTTTGGTAAAAATCTTCGGTTCATCCCCACGCTTGTGGGGAACTCTCCATAAGGTGGACCACCTCCTTTTTTAGCGGCGGTTCATCCCCACGCTTGTGGGGAACTCCAATAAATGGAATGTTACGTTACCTTCCTGTCCGGTTCATCCCCACGCTTGTGGGGAACTCTGCGGGGTGAGTAAGGGCCTGTACCGGAATTACGGTTCATCCCCACGCTTGTGGGGAACTCAATACATCGAACCCGGACTAACCGAATACAACCGGTTCATCCCCACGCTTGTGGGGAACTCTCAATTTCCTCTGCGGTTGCATCCATAGCGTTCGGTTCATCCCCACGCTTGTGGGGAACTCATAACCGATGAATTAAGCACATTGATATACAACGGTTCATCCCCACGCTTGTGGGGAACTCGTGATTTCCTGAAATGATGTTCTCGATGGTGGCGGTTCATCCCCACGCTTGTGGGGAACTCACGGAATAAAGACAGATAACAGTCTACATAACCGGTTCATCCCCACGCTTGTGGGGAACTCTGATGAGGAGAAGGTTACAAAGGTGAAGGTGGCGGTTCATCCCCACGCTTGTGGGGAACTCCCTGATCCACGTATCCCGACAATGAAGGGGTTCGGTTCATCCCCACGCTTGTGGGGAACTCATCGACGAGTTCATGAAACTGATCGGATACGACGGTTCATCCCCACGCTTGTGGGGAACTCTAAACCACGTAACCACATGGTCAACTGATGTGCGGTTCATCCCCACGCTTGTGGGGAACTCTTTTTCTCATCATTGAATAATCTAGAACATGCCGGTTCATCCCCACGCTTGTGGGGAACTCGAAACGAAAAAGCCTTTTTTAGGGATGGTACCCGGTTCATCCCCACGCTTGTGGGGAACTCAAACAATCGATGCAAACATAAAAGGAATTGGCCGGTTCATCCCCACGCTTGTGGGGAACTCAAAGAACAAAAGAGAAAGGTTCTGTACCGTTTCGGTTCATCCCCACGCTTGTGGGGAACTCTTCAATACGGGGGGGATAACAAACATGACAAGCGGTTCATCCCCACGCTTGTGGGGAACTCATCGATGAGTTCATGAAACTGATCGGATACGACGGTTCATCCCCACGCTTGTGGGGAACTCCGTCGTTAAGGATTGAATCCCGGACATGCATACGGTTCATCCCCACGCTTGTGGGGAACTCTCTTTACCTTTTATATTATCAGTAGGGATAGTTTTTCCGGGGACATATATAAATAGATTTATATTAATGCCTGTATAAAATGTACGATATTTTAAAAACATGATGTCTCCAGTTATCTACTCTTCGGTTTTAATTTCGGGAATGAAGGATATTAACTTTATTCCATCCATTTCTCTTGGGATTCTGCGGCTTTCGCCGAGGACTTTGAAATCAAATCCAATTTCGTTTCTTGCGGACCAGATCATAATCGCGCTTCCTTCAATATTCCCGTCATTGAACTCGGCTTCTACATTTTCCCAGATCATATCCCTTACCTTGACAGAATAATCTCCTACATATACTCCAGCCCTGATTTCCAGAAGCCAGAGAGTCAATCTCCCCCTCAGTCTGGGAGTTGTGTTTTCAAGGACGATGACCAGCATCATTAAGCCCCCTTTCATTTGGAATTGCAGGAGGGAGTGATTCGGGTGGTTCTTCAGGAATAGGGATGTCTCCAGCAGCTAAAACCTCTTCTATAGCCGGGATTATTTTTTTCAGCAGCCTTGTTTCCCTGAATACATCCCTGCAAGCAATCCTTACGGCTCTCTCAGGGTTTGGAGGGTTTCCAGCTGCCACCTGAAAAGCTAAAGGCACAACGGTCTCAAACTTAAAAAGATCAGCAACATCATAAACAAAAGACCTTGGCTTTCCGGTATGGATGAATCCGATTGCAGGCGAATAGCCCGCTGCAAGGACTGCCGCTTCGGTAACTCCGTAAAGACAGGAAGTAGCAGAACTCAAACATTTGTTTTGCAGGTCACCGACATCCCAATCCGTATAATCATAGTAGCGGCCGTTCCATTTTAATCCTGCTCTCTCCGCCAGAATCTCATAAAGTTTTCTTACCCTTGATCCCTCAATTCCCCTCATTTGTTCTACGCTGTAGTCCTCCGACAGTATTTCATTGAAGCGAATCTCATACATTTTTCGGACTACTTTTCTTCGTGCCTCATCATTCAGGGCAAGCTGTGCCTGATAAAGCAAACGATCTGCTCTTGCTCCACCCGGCTGACCGGCAGAATAAAGTCTGACCCCAGCTTCCCCAACCCAGATCAGAAGGCACCCGACCTGAGCTGCAAGAACTGCTGCTGCATGCGAGACCCTGCTTCCCGGTTCAAGCATCAGGCATGCAATTCCCCCAACTGGTATCTGGGTTCGTACTCCGTTTTTATCTACCAGGACAAAGGCTCCGTCTATAACATCAAGTTCTCCCCTTTCCAGAAACAGTAAGGAAAACCTCTCTTTTATCGTAATCGGTTTTAATTTCGGAAGCATGGCAGTGATCCCCCTTCAACCCACTTTTATCTTGCAGAACGGACGAGCATCAACCCGCATCCGAAGCTCTTTGCCGGACCTATCCCCTTGTAGAGTGCATCGGTTAAAGATTCAGGATCTGTTACAGTTAATATTCCGGAAAAATCAATGGTACTTATATTTACACTGTGCTTTCCTTTAGGCTTATAGAACCTGTTGCAACAGTACCCTGTGGCTATAACCTGCCCTTCTGAAACCTCAAAACCATTGATGTCTCCTTTTTTCCTGAGCCATTCAACACCCTCTTTCTGGACAATATCAGGAACTTGAGGTCTCTTGTTTTCTGGAATACCTTCTTTTTCCATTCTGGTCTTAGCGTCCATCACAACATCATGCCGCTGGTGTTTTCCATTATCATCCCATCTTGTAACAATAGGATTGGCACGCAATGAGAAAACGAGTTTCTGCCCTGGAAAAAGAGAAGGAGTGTATTTTTTTGATTCGATGCTCCATAAATCCGAATGATTTTCAGGTGCATGCTCCGAGACAATATAAAACGAAGGAAAGCCGTCTTTTTCATCCTGCCTGTACAAAAAATCCCTCTTTTTGTCCGGATCTTTTTCAAACAGCGACCATATGGCACGGTGAATCCTGTAATTGTCCCCTAAATCCATAGCAAGCTTCCAGAAATCCTTATTTGCTGCAGCTTCAGGCTTCAAGCTTGCTCTGCTCATGTACAATTTTCATTCCCCCAGTTCCATCATCATGTAGTGTTCTTTTCTATCGGCAAATTGCCATCTTTTGCGGCTGAGAACAGAATCTTTGCGGGAAATCGTATGCGAGGGTTCCATACCGCTTTCGTCACCTTCCCAATAAAGCCTCACCTGACTCGGAGTTTTTAAAAACGAAAGAAATTCCTGACATTTGAACTCAGCTTTTTTGATTACTTCTTCCAGATTATCTCCACTCACAACCTTTGCTTCAAAAGGCAAAGAGGGAGGACAGGATTTCCTTCCAAGGTAAAGAACAAACTCAGGTTCTTTTAATTTATTTACGAGAACCTCAAGAGAATAAGGGTTTTCAGCGTTTCTGGCCCATACCACCACCGTATAACACGAATCGCAGTAGTAATCCCTTGAAGAGAGAATCGTATTCAATTCGTCTTTTTCTACTCCGAGTTCTTCTTTTCTGGTAAGTATATACTTCTGGTTTTTTAGTGAACTTGCAGAAGGGACCTGAACTGTATGGTAGTCCCTCAAAAAAGTCCCTGAGGAATGCACAGCTACAGCAAAATTATATGACTCTGAAAGCTCTCGATGTTTCTCTTCTTCATCTCTCCGTATTCCAAGTGCTGCTGCAAGCAAGCCCATTATTGCCGACTTCGAAGGATGATCATATGAAGGTCTATTGACTCCCACTGCAATATCACCCCAGGAAGCCATAGGCCCATAAAGCTGGAAAAGAAGGTAGTTTCTCATATTGTTCCCCTTCCACACAGCTTCAATTTTCTACAAAGCTGAGGATATCTTTAATGGACCCTTCACCAGTGTATGTGTTCATCTCAACCTTATCTTCACAGCATTCTCCATAGACGTTTTCGATCTTCTCCCTTGTAGTCCCGAGTTCTTCAATGGATTTTCTTAAAAGATCCTTATCTTCCATGGATTTCAAGAATGCAACTGATAGTGAACGGGGCTGTTGACTTCCTTTTTCTGCTAGTACGTACGAAGCATAGGCTCTTGAAGCAAAGCTGTTCTGCTTGCCTGTAGGTGAAACTTTCAAGGCTGATTCTGTAAGTGCTTTTAACGCTTTTTGGGTGAGGGCTATATCCCCATTCAGGTTCTTCTCCAGCAGATCACGGTTTATACACACATAGATGTAAAAAAGCCCGGCTGCAAATTCCGTTTCTCCAAGGTGACCGGAACCCATATCCTCTTCTCCATTGTTAAGGTCATCAACCGCCGTAAAGAAATCATCTTCTACTGAGACTTTGTGGACAGTTATTGCGTGAGCAACCTGAACTGCAGCCTCCATATTATACTGGGTATTTGCTGCAAGCATTCTTCCAAACATCGCGATGTCAACTGCCGCGTGATCTTTCCTTAAAATGTTAAGGTCTTCCTTGGTCAATTCTCTGCCATTTTGGGATATGTCCGCGATCAGATTTTCAATAATTTTTGTCTCTTCAGGACTGAAATGAGCAAGCTGCTCGATCTCAAATCCTTCTTTTTTCAATTTACCAAAAACTCCTGCAATCTGTTTTGTGACCTCTCCAGCTTTCTTTTCATCCATTTTTGGATATATTGCAGGAGCTTGAGAGCCATTGTTAAGGATGTCAGTCAATTTTGATCCTGTAATCAGAGCTTTATAAATAAAATTCCCCATTTCTTTTGTTCTAACTCCCATGTGATCTGATAGAGCTTCCCGGAAGAGTTCCGAAGTTCTCCAGGCTCTCTTTAAGCTCTGAGATGAAATTCTCAATCTCTGGGTTCCGCCCATTACGGCTGTTTTTGGTCTTCCAAGGTCGTCCCTGTTAAGATTCGAAGGGGGATACGAGGTGAGAATATGTAGCTGTACAAAGTTTGTCATCATTTATTCCTCCATTTATTGTTTAAGAACCCATCATTAATTTTCAGTAGGTGACTTGGTGTAATAATCAGAAGCCCATCGTTTCTTTGTAAATTCATTCCACCAGTAGATGCTGTATGCAAGATCGAAGATATTTGCAGTGCCATCAAGAAGCCGAACAGTACGTATCATTGATGTAAAAAGTTCTCTTCTGTCTTCAATAATAAGCAATCTCCTGAATCTCAAACCACTTACCCGCGCATTTGAACTTCCCGAGGAAGGGGTAGCCATTTGCACTGCAAAATCTGAACCGGCATCATTATTTTTCACATGCGAAAGTACACCGGCTACTGCTGCCAGAGACTCCGGATTTACATAAAACTCACCCAGCAGATCTTTTCTGAGCCGGTGGAAAGAAGGAGTAAAAACAACTTCATTTACGTCATGACAGTGCCTCAATGCTGCTCGATCCCCTCTGCTCATATCCAGCCCACTCCACCATTCATACAATACCTGGCGAGCTTTTGGATCTGAAGAAAATAGTAAATTTCTCTTACCTTCCATATTATTATCACTCCAACCTCACTTCATCGTTTTAGTAGATTTTTCTATAGGCAAACCCAGAATCGTTTTCAGTTTTTGTCCTTTTGGAGAGTTGTACTTCCCGAGATCTCGACGAGCAAGTGAAATACGTTTGGGATCTGCGGTGCCTATAAACTCTAACTGAGAATACTCATCAAATAATTTGAAAGATGTTTTTGTCAGAGATTTCAACCAGTTGAGCTTTAACTCGGCAGTGTTTTCTCCTTTATCCAGAAGACCATGCAATTCATGCAGAGTTTTATAAAATTCGGGTTCAGTATCTTTCCAGAATCTGCTATCTATGAATGAAAGATCACCTTTCACATTACCGGAATATCTAAAAAGAGCCTCTTTTATGCAGCTTCTGGTGTTTCCTGCAATAATTTCTGCCGACTTAATTAACTGAGAAATTACATTTTCGTATTCTGCTCTGATATCTTCATTCACTATTATCAGCGGCATCTGGCTTTCATACCAGCAGCGAGCTTTCATGTTATCAAAATCGTAACCAAAAGCCCAGATTGAGGGACTGTGATTGAAGACTTCGCTTAATAAATTGAAATTATACTGTCTATCACGAAACTTGTCAACAATAAATGCCGGCTGTTTATTTCCGTCTCCATCATTTTGAATAAGGCCGAGCCAGTGGCGATAACTGATTCCCCCTGGATTTAGGTGGACTGGTAGAATACCCCTCTTATCCTCTGTATGTGGGGTTAAGACATGTCGCCATCCTCCCTCATAGTTAATTCCATAATTTTTAGAAATGTAGTCCGCTACCAGATAATGAGATTCTCCTCCACAGATCTCGCAGATTCCACTTTCAAGTGTATCGAAATTTATTCTTATCCTGCGAGGCATTCCCCAGAACATCTGTTTAGGATTGACATCTGAGGAAGTTACTTTTTGGTTTTTCTCACTAGTACGTGCAGGTCCAAGCCATGGGAATATGTCCACTAAATTACCCTTCTCTGTATCCCCCAAATTTTTGAAAGATTCTTCTTCCAAAATGTTCAACCAGATAGTTTCCCACAGATTATTTCCCTTTACGATAGTTGTCAGAGGGCCGCCTCCCCGAAGAGAGGTTCTGTTTCCCTGACCTCCGGCAGGAGCATTTGTCTGAAGTGTGAAAAGAGCAGTAGCGCAGCAAGGAAAACACATTTTTTTAACAGAATCTCTTTTAAGGAAATGATCTGCGTTCTTTTTAATCGTGTTTTCACCTGGCATTTCTACCAGCAAATTATCTACCTGGTTATCTGCGCCTTCAGAAAGGTCATAATCCTGCATGAACCGCGCATTATCTCCATCAAATTCAAAAGCATGAGCCACTTTTTCAAAGGTGTTTTTCATATCTTCCGGAGATGGAGGATTTTTAAGCACATTTTTCCAGGCCCTATCATTCGCTGGTGACATAGTTGTTTGTACCAGCCCTATGAGAAACTGTATCAATGCACCATTGAAGTCTGGTCGGGGTGCATCAAGTTCGCTTATCGGATTTCCTGATCCGATACCTTCTGTAATTTGCCAGGGGGCAATCGTTACTTTAGTTTCGTCCTTTCTTTGAACAGGTATCCATTTTTCATAAATAAGATTAAACGCCGTGAATCCCTCCGTCATTCTTTCTGAATGCTTAAACCTGTTTTTTGATTATAGATCAGTGTAATGTGATTCCCCTTTTCATCTGTGGCATAACCCATCCATTCACCATTTACCTCTGATAACGGAACAAAAATAGACCACTTTCCTTTGTCAGGCATAGAGTCAATTACTTTCTCGACATTCAGTTCTGGTATATTGCAATAATTGACTGTCTTGAATTTATTCTTGCTTATTCTGACTTGACTCAACTCCCACGAATATCGCCCGTTTTCAAAAAAAGGAGTTAGAGATTTTCCATCCCATTTTGCGAGTCGAAGAGTTACTGTTTCTCTCCCAAGGCGTGTTGGGGTTATGACCTCGTCAACCCATTGCGTAGGGGATTTTTGGTATCCGGCTTCAAAGTTAAGAGAATTTAAATTAGCCAGTGATTTGCTGGCCATTGAATTCCCTTTTGATTCTTCAGCTGAAGATTTCAAGTTCTCTGGAATATTCTCAGAGGCTTTTTCACTGAAAACTCCTTCAATTAATAATCTTAAATCATCTGGGACAGTAATTGTTCCTTTTTCTGCTAGTAAGCTAGCTGTAAGCCACAGTTCCCCATGATTTGGATACACAAAAGCAGCTCTTGAAAACACATCTGAGTACCAGTTTTTCGAAGGATTTTCAGTCAATTCGGGAGCAAGAATTCCGAGTATCGGCACTCTATTTATACCGTGTTCCGGATGCCTTTGAAGCCTACCTGCCCTTTGGATAATCAGATCAATAGGAGCAAGGTCACTTATTAGATAATCAAAATCAAGATCTAATGACTGCTCAACTACCTGCGTTGAGATCAGAACTCTACCACTGCGTATTTCTTCAGTGGAGTTTTTCCCAAAGTAACTCATAACACGATTTTCGATTTTTAAACGATTTCCCATAACAAAACGGGCATGAAAAAGATCAACCTGTTCTTCACCCAGGATCGCCACAAGCCTTTGATAAGTTTCAATGGCATCATCAACAGTGTTTCGTACCCAGCAAACACAGCTTCCTTTTCTAGAGAGATCAACAATTTTATTTTCTACTGCCTCTAGCTCATTGAAAAATTCAATTCCGATTGTTCTATCTGTTCCTTCACGTATGTTTACAGGAGTTTCCATAGCATCGGTTTTGCTTGCAAAAGTTAGAAGAGGATAATCTGTATTCTTGAGTTCTTTACATCCTACCCCCAATCCTCTGCAAAAACTATTGGCTAGCTCCTGCCGCTGTCTCATGGGAAGGGTTGCTGAAAGAAGAATGGCACTTCCACCAAGAGAAGAATGCATTTCCAACAAATTACATAAAAGAGCATGCATGTAAGGGTCGTAAGCATGGACTTCATCCACTACCAGAACATTTCGGGTCAAACCCAAAATACGCAATGACTGGTGATATGCAGGAAGAACTGCCATTATTGCCTGGTCTACAGTCCCGGCACCTACGTCTGCTAACAAGGCTTTTTTCCTATTGTCAGCTATCCACTGACTGCATTGAGCAGAGATTGTTTCATCTTTTATTGATTTATTATTGCAGTATGATTCGCTATCCTCTCCCGTGTTAGAAAATCCAATGGAATTGCGGAATTTATCCGAAAGATAACTGCTACTGTGAGCCAGAACCAGGGAAGGCGAAGAATTTGGGAGAAAGAATTTCCTGTATACTCCTGTAAGCCTTTCATACATAGCATTGGATGTCGCCATTGTAGGTAATGCTATAAATACACCATTTCCAAGCCCCCTTGACATCATCCGATGAGCCAGAGTTAAAGCTGCTTCTGTCTTTCCGCTTCCAGTTGTTTCTTCAATAATGAAAAGTTGAGGGTTTTGCTCAATATCGCACGTTGAAACATATGATTGAAGCGGACTCGGAGTTTGAATATTTGTGAATAAAGATTCAATTCCAGTTTCTAATGAAACACATGAAGGAAGTAGCCAGAAATCGTAAAGTGCCTGCTCTGCTTTTATTAAGGCGTGTTCCCAGTATTTATGGAGAGACATCGGCTCTGAAATATAATTAAAGTGATAGCTGTTTGATCCAATCCAGTCACTTAATACTGTTAAGCCCGCTAGCAACCATGAAGATTTCTTAAACCCGGAGATCAAATTATCAAAGGGATCTCCTTCTTCGTCAGAATATACAGTAAAATCGAAATCTGAACTTAAAAATAATTCAGAAACGGTCTCCACAAAAAAATATCCAACTTCAGTATCTTCTTCTGTAAAAAGTTCCCTGGGATTTACGGGAACACCATGAATACTATATTCAGGAGGTTTACCGTGGTGGCCTGTGACTGCTTTAATCCATGGGTAAATTACAAGTGCCCAATCAGAAACATCATATTCGATCTTATCTAAACGAAGATTATTTTTGTCCCATACTTTATTCCATATTCTGTCCCATAGATGAAATCCCATACTGTCGTGACGAAGGGTATAATTTTTGTCACTATCGTGACCACGAAGGGTTCTCAATAACTCGGGCTTGAGATTCTGGAATCTCTCCGAAAATTTACCAAGATCGTGTATCGCCAGGAAAAAAGAAACCAAGGAAAGAACACTTTTTTTGTTGAGCCCCGTTATCCGAATAAACTTTTCAGTGAGTAAAGTATCTTTTTCTAAGAGTACTTTTCCAGCCGCTGCAACATCCAGACAGTGATATACAAGTAAGTGATAATTATGCTCATCTTCTTCAATAGAGCCTGATTTTCCCCAATTATAAAATATTGAATTATTGCATGAGTTGTCCATATTATCATCAGAATTATTTCAAATTAAAATTAAACTAGTAAACCCTAAACATTCATTATTAACATAATATATATACGTTTTTAATTTTAATTATATTAATGAATGAATAGTACTAACTAACCTATATCTCACATAGTAAAACATATAACCGAACCAAACAATACAATCATTTAATGCCAAAACTCACACTCATCTCCACAATCTACGCTCTTGAACCTGTAATTATCTGTGTGACCCGGCTTTCCCCTTCGAAGATTATACTGTTATCAGAGGAAGGAGCCGGTGATAAGAAGTTGCAATCCGAGGAAATGATTGAGAAGACCTTTAAAAATGCGCTCGAAGTTGAGAAGAAATATACTGCAGTTTACGATACTGTGCGGGTCGCAAAAGATGTTGCCGAACTGATTGAAAAAGAACACGATAGAGGCAACCAGGTCATTGTCAATGTTTCTGGAGGCCGGAAGCCGCAGGCGTTTGGGGCTCTTTTCGGGGCATATGCAAGAAATGATATGGTACAGAGAATCGTTTATGTGACCGAGGAAGACAGTTTAATGATTGACTTTCCGGTGCTGAGCTTCAACCTCTCGGAAACAAAGAAACTGATACTTGAAGAGATCCAGAAAGGGGTTTCTGCAGTCTCTCAGATTGCGGTAACTGCCGGAATTTCTAAAGGAATGACTTACAACCACCTCAGGGAACTCAAATCTATGGGGTATATTGCAGACGGGGATAATGGGTACATAATAACCGATGCAGGAAAAATTGCCTCGATTTAACCGCCTGGATAAAATACAAGAATTAAATCAAAAAGCCTGGAAGTTTAGGAAAACAAAGCATTTTCCATCTACTCCTTCCCCTCAATTCTCAAATATTCACATTTTATCTCCAAAAATAAAAATAAAGAATCTCTGACACATTACATTCTCGGGGGAAGCATAGAAAGAGAAGAGAGAGGGTAAACTTTCTCATTAAAACTTAGGTAGTGTTAAACTGTTCTTATTACTGAGCAAATAGAAAAAAATACTTGTGAAGACATTCAATTAATTGGCAGACAGACAAAGATTGCACAAATGGATCCGCCTGCAGACCAGACTGCCGGCAAAATATATGGGAACAAGAAAACTAAGAAATATGGGGGAGAAAGGAGTTCAAAGATGCAGTATGGGGGTACTGTATCAGAAAAACTCCCTGCTCCCTTAAATTTTCTTAGCCTTCAATCTGCTCTTCTCTCAGTCTGCCCTTCTCTCAGTCTGCCCTTCTCTCAGTCTGCCCTTCTCTCAGTCTGCTCTTTCTACTCTGTCCTGTATCGCCTGTTCATTAACAAAATATTCAATCGCAATTTTCCGGTGTTCGTTTTTGATTTTTCCACAGCCTAACTTTCCACAACCTAACTTTCCGCAACTCATTTTTCCACAACTCATTTTTCCGCAGCTTATTTTTCCGCAGCTTATTTTTCCATAGCCTTGGCCCGGAGGTCTTCAGGGAATTTTTCGATTGCGTATCTGAGGGAGGTCCTGGGCATTTCTTTTTTGTTTTTCATGACATAATCGAAGACTTCCTGCAGGTGGGGTTTGCTGGCTTCTTTCAGCATCCAGCCGTAGCCTTTCCGGACGAGGTCGTCTTTATCTGTGAGGAGCAGGTCTGAGATTTCGAAGATCTCCGGCAGGAAAAGGCCTTTTCTTGCAGGCAGGACAAGCGTTACTGCGGACGCACGCCTGATCCAGCGGTTGTCCGATTGGGTCCAGAGCTTGAGGTTTTCAATATAAGGTGGGAATTTTTCGATAAAAGAGCCAACCGCGTGGTTGCAGAGGGTGTCGCACTTTGCCCAGTTGTTAACGTAGTTTTCGACCCAGTGCTCAAAAACAGAGAAGTCGGCTTCGGTGTATTCGGCTCTTACCTGGTATGCCCATTCAAAGGCGATATAGGCTTCCTCGCAGTAGTCCGACTGCAGGAGTTCTTCACACAGGAAAAATATATTTTTTTTGTCCGCCTGCCCTGCATTTTTCAGTTCCTTAAAATAGTCCTTTGCGATTTTTCCGACAACGGAAGACTTAACTCCATAGCACTTCACTTCCTCTTTAAAAAAACGGGAACAACTATTTTTTGTCTTTTCGTCAACGCTTCCGGCCAAGTCCTTCCTGATCCTGGATACGACATCGGTTTGCACAGTTTTGTATTTAATCAAAGGTTTACTTATATCTTGTTTTTCAGGCACGAGAAATGGTCAGATATGAGAAAGGTACGCTGATCCGGATGAGAAAGGCACGCTGACTCGGATGAGAAAGGTACACTGATCCGGATGAGATATGTTGAAAAGAGATATGTTGAAAAGAGATATGTTGAAAAGAGATATGTTGAAAAGAGATATGTTGAAAAGAGATATGTTGAAAAGAGATATGTTGAAAAGAGATATGTTGAAAAGAGATATGTTGAAATAAGATCTGGAAAAAAAATCCGGAAAGAAAAATGGAAGGCGTTAAAAACATTTTTCATGAGGAAAGCTCAATTTTCCATCATGCCTCAAGTGAAGATTCGCCCTCAGGAACTTTCCGATGCCGAGCGTTTTTTTGAAATTCTCACACACACGGACTTTGAGTTTATAGAAATCCCGATCGAAACCCTTGAGGATGAAAAGCGATTCCTGAATCTGAACGAGGTAAAACGGAAAACCAATTTTGAACACAACTATTCAATTCTTTTTGACGGAAAACTGGCAGGAATCTGCGGGATCAGGATAGACCAGCACAGGCCGTGGGCGGGGGAAATCGGTTATCTTGTGGATAACGCTTACCAGGGGAAAGGGGTTGCAACCGAAGCTGTAAAGCAGCTTGAGAAAATTGGTTTTGGCGAACTGAAATTACAGAGGATTGTTATCCTGATGGATATTCGAAACCTCGCAAGTGAACAGGTTGCCCGGAAGTGCGGATACGAAAAAGAAGGGGTCGCAAAAAAGATCCACAGGATAAGGAAAGAGTATTATGACTGCTTCGTATATGCCAAAACCAGGTGAGCAGCAGGTGAGCAGCAGGTAAGCAGCAGGTAAGCAGCGGGCAAGTAACAGGGCAGCAACAGGTGAGCAGTAAAAATAGAGTTCGGATCGACCAGTGGGAAAAAAATAAAAAAGGAGGAAACAAGGCCTGAATTCGGAGGGTCTGTAAAAACTCAGACCAGCCCCACAGTTTCTATAAGGCTGACTCCGTACCAGACTACCATAAGGTTGTTTATCGTTACCAGGATACCTACGGATTCTATTATGTGTTTTGTGAGAGCCCAGCGTCCCTTTGACGTTTTTATTATCGGTGCTACGTAAAAGAGCAAAACGACAAATGCAATTTTGATAAGCAGGAGATGATAAATTCCGTACTTTTCCAGGATCATTGCAGGAACAGGGTTATATTCTGCGCCGAACGGCAGCGCGTAAAAGGTAGAAGCCCAGTCTCCTATCACATAGAAAAGGATGATAAACCGGATATCGTACAGAAAAGACCTGAACGAACTCCGAATATAGTTAACTTTCAACAAAAACCCCCCTCAAGTACTTCTCTGTTTTTCGGTTAAAGCGACTTTAGATTATAAGATTATATAAACGTAAGAAACTAAGATAGAGGTTTACAAATTTTAGGAAGGGGGACGTAACTGGTTTTAAGAATATTTGATGAGTTTACAGGCTACCGAATATGGAAAGAAAGTCTAAACAAACTTAAATAAGCAAATAAACAGGCAAATATTTATTTAACAGGATTTATTAGAACTGAAACGAAAAAAGAAAAAATAAAGGCTCCTGATATTGTTTGTAAATAAAGTTTAGATGTTGTTTCGAACAGATGCCCCGTGTTTCTAATATATGACATGAAGGGATTTTTCTAGCCTGGGTTGTCGGTAAGTTAAGGACTATGTTGCAAGTATGGAAAAGGTATAAAAAGGAGAATTTCGACTAAAAGGAAAACTCCGACGAAAAGATAATTCCAGTAAAAAGTGATCCCGCAAAATCCAGAAGTGAGCCCTGCTGGAAATAACGGTTAAAGTACGGGCAGAAAGTGGCTAAAGTACGGGCTGAAAGTGGCTAAAGTACGAGCTGAAAATCTGATTTCAAACTAAAAGATGATACTAATGGCTGAACAATTGGCTGAACAATTACAAACCCCGGGGATGGAGAACTTTCCCTCCCTGCTGGAAATGAAAAATGTTACGGTGGTCAGAGGCGGGAAAAAGATCCTTGACTCTGTATCCCTTTCCATCAAGCCCGGAGAACATGTTGCAATTATCGGGCCCAATGGCTCTGGCAAGTCCTCCCTTATAAAGACATTAACAAAAGAGTACCACCCACTGGCAGGAGCCGACGGGCTCGTACTGAAAATCATGGGTAAGGAGACCTGGAATGTTTTTGAGCTAAGGAATCTACTCGGGATAGTCTCCGGGGAACTCCAGCAGACTTGCTGCCGCCAGATCCGGGTCCTTGATGTGGTACTCTCCGGGTTTTTCAGCAGCATAGGCATATATTACAACCACGAAGTGACCCCTGAAATGGAAGCCAGCGCAGAGGAAGTTCTGGAGTTCCTTGAGATTTCCCACCTCGCAGACAGGTCGATGTGCGAACTTTCCACAGGAGAAGCAAGAAAGGTTCTGATAGGGAGGGCTCTTGTGCACGACCCGCAGGCTCTCTTCCTGGACGAACCTGCAAACAGCCTTGACTTAAAAGCCCTTCACAGTTTCCGCGAAAGTGTCCGGAAAATTGCGCATTCAGGCAAAAGTGTGATTCTTGTCACCCACAACCTGCAGGATGTCATTCCCGAAATCAGCCGTGTGGTCCTCATAAAGGAAGGGAAAGTCTTCAGGGATGGGAAAAAGGAGGAAGTCCTGACAGATGCAAACCTCTCTGAACTTTTTTCCCTCTCCGTAAAAGTCCTGGAAAAAGAAGGTTACTACCAGACCTGGAGCTGAAGAAAAGCAGATTCCGGTTCCAGCCCTGAAAATCCACCCTTTCCAGAGCTTACCGGGACAGAGGAAAAGGATTCAAAATTTAAAAACCCACGCTTTCCACTAAGAGTTATTAGCTCTCCCGATAAGGATATTCTTTAATAGTCCCGGATAAAGTCTATATCATGACAGTGATGGGCATAATAGGCTGCAGGATCTTCGAGGATGAAATTGTTCATGTGCTTTCAAATGACCTTGAAGTGGAAAGAATTTACCTCGTAAAAAACGAAGAAAACATAGGCCTCCTGAACAAACTTGAAGCTCAAGGGCTTGAGCCAGTGGTCCTGCCTGTTTACGAGATCAGGGCTTGCCTGGAGCAAAGTGAGGAATTCAGCGTCATTGTTCAGCTTCAGGAGATCGGGCTCCATATGAACCCTTCAAGGCTCAGAAGTAAAACATATACAAACCTGAGCCTGATGTCCGGGTTTGCAGATGGAATCCTCCTTTTTTACGGGCTCTGCGGGCATGCGTTTTCCCGGATGCAGACAGATTTTGCGCATACCGGATGCTCTCTACAGCTACTGCAGGACAGAAGCACAGGCGAACCGGCCCGACCCCTTGAAGACTGCATTGCAGCAGCCCTTGGAGGCAGTTCTCGCTACCGGGAAATTCTGAAAAGCCACAGTGATACATTGTTCTTAACTCCCATGTGGGCCTTAAACTGGAAAAACGCTTTCGGGGTGGATGATGAATTGCTTCCGGGTTTTGAATTCACCCCTGAAAACCTGAAAGAACTAGGGTATCGAAAAGTTGCAAGGGTCGACACAGGGCTTTCCTATGAACCTGATTTTGAGAAAAAAATTGAAGAATTTGCGCTTAACTTCGGTTTCGAAGTCATAGAATTTGAAGGCAGCACTGAAATAGCGCAACAATCGTACAGTCTAATGCAAAATATGCTGCTCAGGCCCCACTTAAAGCCTGAAAATATTTTGTTCAAAAAGAGCTTAAAGAGTTTTAGTACCTGAGGATTGACTCAAAAACGATTAACTTTTTTGAAATTTGAAATTATCTGGAAGGCATTACGTCAAGTTATTGAAATATACCAGATGATTAATTAGTGCATTTTAATAACGCTCAGGCATATAAGGATGCACTGAAAATAATAACTGGATATTTTTAAAAGTAAAAATATAGCTTTGTAGAAAACCTGATTTGTAGAAAACCTGATTTGTAGAAAACCTGATTTGTAGAAAACCTGATTATATGATTTTTTTTAAGAATATAAATTTTAAGAACATTATTCTGGATATTACATGAAATCCCTCAGGGGCCGCCCTGTCAGCTTTCAAAATGAGAATACAATGAGTTGCACATGCCAGAGGAATTAAACATGCCAGTAATGACCATAATAGGGTGCAGGATGTTCGAAGACGAGATAATGCACCTTCTTGAAAACGACCCTGAGATTGGAAAAGTGCTCGTAGTGGAAAACGAAGACTGCAGCGGTATCACGAGAAAGATGGCCGAAGCAGGAATTGCACACACTGCTCTCCCCCTTGAAGAAATTTCCGAAAAATCGGCAGGGGAAGATAGAGGTTTAACCCTGATTGTATACATGCTTGAGCTTGCCCTGCACGCAATCCCTGAAAACCTTAAAAAAACCGTTTATTCGAAAGTAGAACTTATGGCTCCCCGCTCGGATGGAGTCCTGCTCTTTTACGGGCTTTGCGGAAACGTGCTCGGAAACATTGAAGAAGACTTCAAAGCCCTGGACTGCAAGGTCTGCATCCTCAAAGAAGAAAACGGAGAAATCGTGGATGACTGCATCGGGGCTGTACTCGGAGGCAGGGGACAGTACCTCAAAGCCCTGAAAAACTGCAGAGGAGTAGGGACCTTTTTCATGACCCCCATGTGGGCTGTGAACTGGAGGGAAATGATCCGGACTGCAGGCCTGAGCCAGAACCCGGATGATATTAAGATGTCAAAGTTTGTCTTTGACTATGCGGGCTATAAAAGGGTTGCAAGGTTAAATACAGGCCTTGACTATGAAAAAGACTTTGATGCCTGTGTAAAGGAATTCTCTACACTCTTTGAGTTTGAGGTCACAGACCTCGAAGGGACTCTGCAGCTTGTAGATAATTGTTACGCAAGAACAAAAGCTTCAGTGCTCGATGCCTGCCCTCACACCCATGCCTAAAAAGGGGTCTGAAAAGCTTATTTTCCGGCCTCATACAAGCCCTTGAATTATTCATTATTTAATTATGTATTTATTTATTTATTTATTTATTTATTTATTTATTTATTTATTTAGTTA
>NZ_JJQL01000073.1:16654-54261 GCF_000979975.1 Methanosarcina sp. 1.H.A.2.2 | reverse complement strand
CTGCTGCCATCAGCCTCTCACCTGCAACGTGGTAGAGGAGGACGTTTGTCAATGCGTTTGTGTCGTTAAGGAGAGCTTCGACTGTTCCGTTGGGAAGCGCGTTAAAAGCCTCATCATTCGGAGCAAAGACGGTGTATGGTCCTTCTCCTTTCAGAGTGTCAGTAAGGTTTGCAGCCCCAATTGCTGCAAGAAGAGTCGTGAAGTTTCCAGCCTGAGTTGCGGTTTCAATTATGTCTGGAATCTGGGCTTCTGTTGAAATTCCAATCTTTACCAGATATTTTGCTTCTCCAAGGACCGGTTCTCCTCCTTCTTCAAGGGCGTACAGGAAGCTGACAGTGTCGCCTGCACTCACCGGGTTCATGCTTATGTCCGCAGTAGCCTGGACGCCATTTATTAAGATGAACCATTTCTCCCGGGTTTCATTGTTGTTCTGGTATCCTTCTATGCTTTCAAGTACGAAGGTCTTCTCGGGCATGTTCCCGTTCATTTCTCCGGCCATTTTCCCAAGGTCCGTTACCTTAAAATCAAGCCCCGTTGCGTAGAGTGCTCCCATGTCTGTGAAGTTGGAGATCTCATAGCTTGCAGAGGCGTTATTGCTCGGCACAAAGGTAAAGTTGCCTTCTTTGAGGACAACCGTGTCGTTATAGAGTTCCATAGCTGGATTTTCTTCATCCTGTGCCGAACCGGTACAGGTAGCTGCACTTAATAAAAACAAAATAATTAAAGCATAGGCTAAACTGGTTAATTCCGATCTAATCCGAATTCCCCCCTATTTTTCCCTTCAGCAGACCCTACTTCTATTATACTCTAGTCTATTAGATCTGAACCCCGTTTTTGTCTGGCTGAAGTTTTATTTCGTGTGAATAGGTATAACTTCCAATCTTATATATCATACAAAGAGTATTTGTATTTTCTTATTAATATTATATTATAATGAATAACAGCATTTTTATAAAAATTATTTTAAATCTTATAATAATAAGAGTCCTTTAATCCATCATCTGAGTATTCAGTTTTTTACCTGATTTTTCCTGGGGGGGAAAACCTCTTTCTCATCCACATTGAGGTTTAAAACTCCTATGTCTCCTTATTTGTCTTTTTCGGAAACAAGATACAACCCATATCTCAATAACAAATCTCAGTTTCAGGAAAAATCGAAAGAGGGATATAATAATTATTATTTTTTATTTGTCTCTAAAAAATAGCCTTCTAAAGTTGAAGAAAAGCCTGTAGAATATAAATTCAACACATGTTTTATATATAAATAAACTAAAAAAGAATCAAGCGGATTGGGTTTTGAATTCTACTTAAGGTAGCGTTGGATATAATTAAGTCAAGTTTAACTTATTTTATTCAGGGAGAACATTTTTAATTATGGTCCTCACATGGTCAGATACCGGGTATTACGGGGTTAAAGGTAATAATTTTCCGGGGAGGGTTCACAAGCCCTGTTCTCTTTTACGTCGTCTCGTTAACTTCTGTCGAGTTAACTTTTGTCAAATTTACTTCTGTTGAGTTAACTTCTGCTGAATTAACTTCTGTCGAGTTAACGTCTGTTGCATTACCCCCGGTCTCATTCACAATATCGCCAAGAATACTGTGGTCCTCCCAAATGCTTTCGTTTACACCGTTTTTGTTCTTATTAAAATTCGTATTTTCAAACTGAATCGTGAAAGGCAGTATACCTGTACTGTTATTTTCAGAGAATGTAACCGAAGGGATTTTCGGCTCCGGAAACGTTTTTAATAGAATCAGGAGCCCGACTATCACAATGAGTAAAAAACTGCAGGCATACTTAATTGTTTTTTTCACTTGTTGGGATTTTTTCATTTTTCGTTCTTTCAAATAATGCCGGCCCAGCCACTTATCCAGTTTTTGGACTTCATTTTCCCTCAATTTCAGAATAAAGTCATTGCCTGTAGGGTAATATGCATCACCTTTCAGGCCGTTCATGCCTGTGGCTCTTTCCGGGATCAGGGCTTCAAGCAGAACCTTTCCCCCTTCCCCCGGCATCTCCAGGGCATTAATTACGTACTTTAAGAAATCAATTTCATTAGAAGGGCTCAGATGTGCCAGCCCTTTTTTTACCCCGGTTTCAAAAGCTTCTTTCTCGCGCCGATTTCCATAAAAGGAGGCGCTTGCACACAGCCGAAGTAAAGCCGAATCATCCGGGCTTCCCTGCGACACATGAGATGCATTTTCCAGCAGCTGCATAAGTTCGGCAATGAAATTTTCATAAAAAATATTCTTTTCCAGGAAGTGCCGGTGTATCCTTATTTTCTGTTCCTGATCGTCAAGTCTCCGATACAGTTCCATAAGGAAAGCCTCAAGCCTTTTGTTATTTGCAGGCTGCACTTCCCCAAGCGCTGTGATTAAGTCCGCTGCAAGCTCTTCATCATGGATTATAACGAGATGGTCGGCCCGGTGTGTAGTGAGCAGTGCTTCTACAATTATCTTCAGGGCTTTCGGGTTTTTGCGGTACAGTCCAAAAAAGCTGTCCATTGCTCCGGAAGACGCAAAGGTGTCGATTGCTTCCGAAGCATTATTTTCAAGCAGGGATTCCAGGACTCGTTCGAAAAACTCTTCCCGGCCCCCGGAATTAGTTTGGAAATGTTTCTGAAAGTCCGGGTTTTCCACGAGCCGGGAGAAGCTTTCGTATAACAGTTCATAATAGCGTCCTGAGTATGAAGGCTGGCCGGGGTAAGGCCGGACTTCTCCTGATTCGAGATAGAAATCGGGGTCAGGTTCTCCAGGACTTACTGAGCTATCCACCGGAGACGGAGAGAGGGAGAGAGCAAAGCTGAAGTCCAGGAAATTTAAGGGGCTGAATTTTGAAATTAAGCTTCCAATAAAGGGAATCCCGTTTGAAAGGTCGGATGTCCTGACTGAAACCCTCTGTCCCGAGAGAAGTTTTCCTGCCGGATATGCAATGCTTTTTGTGGGGACGCCGGTTGTATGGATCCCCTCAAGGTCTCCTGCTTCCCAGAGGCCAAGCACCTGATATCTTATTGTTTCCAGGTTTTCTACATGGGATTTTGCCTCTCTGTAGAATCTTTTGATCAAGCCCATATCTGAAGTGGGAATCGAAGAGGAAGCGGGAGTGGAAATAGAAGTTGAAGCAGTAGAGGACGAGGAAGTGGAAATCGAAGTTGAAGCAGCAGAGGAAGAGAAAATAGAAGTGGTATCATAAGTTATCTCCTCCGGGGCATAACTTGCAATGAAGACAACCCTTTCTTCTCTCCCCCTCGTTATTTTTACAAGGAGACTGCAGCCGAGAAAAATTTCGCCTTTTCGGGTTTCAACGTACAGGGCGCTTCTTTTAATGTCCAGCTGTTTGGCAAGTTCGGCGTATTCTTCAAAGTTCTTATTTCCTGCAAGCAGCTTCCCGGTTGAATTGTATACCCCGAAATCAGGAGCCGAACTGTGCAATTTCTCTGACCCTCCAGGGATAAATCTGGGTAACCCTCTGATGTCCTTCAACCGTCATTCCTTCTTTTGAAAGCTGGGGGGGCAGCGTTGCATCCACACTAACAGTATATAAATAGACGGGGACCTTCTGGGCTCTGTGCCGGATCTCTCTGAAGGTATCCATTTTGCTCATGAGGTCATAGACTTCCTGTTCTATTTCCTGAGCTGCTTCCGAATCTTCTGAAATTTCGGACAGGTCCTTGAATTTATCAATTTTTGTTACCACAAGGGCGTATGACTTCTCACTTCCCAGGATATCAATAAGCCGCGAATAAAGCCCGAACAGCCGGGTCAATTCTTTTCTCCCTTCCTGCTGGTAATTAAGGAGGTAATCCCCATCCACCAGAAATATGATTTCTCCGGCAGTTTCCATTTTTTTGTAGATGGAGGCAAGAATTAAATTGTGGAATTCTCCCCTGAGTTCCTTTGCATAGTCTTTCTTCAGCAGTTCCAGAAAGCTGATTGTCCCTATTTGCCTGTAAATGGTATTCGCGTTAAAACGTTCAAGCTTTTCCGTCAGGTTTTGGACAGCTGAGGCGTATTTTTCGGGTTCGAGATCTTCTGTATATTCCCCACTGTAATCAACAAAGGAGAATTCTATCGGAATCGCTCCTTTTTTCCCGGATAACTCATACATTGCCATATCAGCACGGCCGGTGCTCTTTGGCATGTTTCCTGCTTCCAGTTCTGCCAGCATTGATTCGATTCTTAGCCTGTTTTCGTTCACTTTAGAGAGATTTCCCTGCATGTCATATGAAATAATAATTTCCCGGTGAGTGCCGTCGTAAAAATTAACAAAGTGGTTGTACAGGGCAAGCAGAAGAAGGGTTTTACCTGACCTCGAAGGCCCGTATACAAAGACCTCTGAAATTCGGATGTCGCTTATAAGTTTTGTTGACATCAACAGGGCAAGCACTACCAGAAGGGCAAAACCCAGATTTTTTGGCTCTTCTGCGCCGCTTTCGAATAACTGTTGAACCCTTTCAATAGAGAGGGGGGACATGAGTCCCAGCAGCTGGACGAAGAGGTATATCGCCAGGGCAAAAAAGAAGAGCCTGGACCCTGCCCTTGTATATCCTGTAAGTGTATTGAACCTGTTATTGTAAAGAGCCCGAAAGTCCAGCAGGCCTCCCGCCAGGAGACCAAAAAGCAAACCGTTTGTCTTTAAAACTCCCGGATAAAAAGAAAGAGTATAAAGGAAAGGCAAAAATGTCGCAAATAAAAAAAAACTTCCTTTCCTTGACTGTTCATGTAAAGCCAGCCCTAAAGCGCTTGTAATAAAAAATGCCGGCAAAAAACTCAGCAAAAACGCACCTATCCAGGAAGTTACCGGAAACTCGATCATCCTTGAAAACTTTAAAAAAAGGAAGGATAAAAGCAGGACAAAAGCTATTGCCAGCAGTTCAAAGAACAGTTTCCTGTTGCTGTGGATCCTCATTTTTCGAAGCCTCTCCCCTCATTTTTCAAGGCTTTTCTTATGCTTTTTTCCTCATACAGTTCGTTGATTCTTGCCCCTACGTTTATCCCTTTCTTTTCCAGGTTTGCCAGTTCTCCTGCTTCCTTCAGGTCAAAAAGAGCTTTTCGGGTCACGTATTTTCCTTCCTGGAGTTTCAGCACGTGGTGCAGCACGTTATCTTTCTTGTTTTCATATATCTCCCAGAAACCTCCCCCTGCGGTCAGGGGGGAGATATTGTCCAGGAAGCCTGTAGCTGAAAAGAAGGTCAGGGAAATATCCCACGGCCTTGTGTGATTGTGGGTGACAAGCCTGGCGTCATTGCTGTTGCTCAGGGCAAGGATTCCGTTTATTTCTTCTTTGATTGTATCAGCTATGGGTTCGCTTGCAATCCGGCTTGAGATGTATGAGGACCTGGAAGAAACAACCAGGGCGGCTTTTCCTAAATTCCAGCGCTCGGTGGTGTTTATCGGGATCATCAAGTTGTGGATCCCGAGTTTATAGTTTTCTATCAGATTTTTGTAAGTAACCAGTATTTCGTTAATGAGTTTGTCAAGTTCGCGTTTCCCGCCCTCGTCCCAGTCAAGGTCCTTCATATCGGAACTTGCGTCAATCAGGGAGAGGATTTTGGGGTTTACGTCCCCGAATTTTGTCATGTAAAGGCTGCTGAAGGTCTTGCTGCCCGAATTTTTAATGTTACTGATCTTTGTGAAATCTTCATAAAATTTCTCATAGTAACGGTTCAGGTCTCTCCTGTAAACAATTGTTTCTTCGGTCAGGTCCTCGAGCTTCTCAAGCATAGCGGAAAGGGTATTTTTCTCCCCCAGGCTCTCTTCCAGCGTCTGGAAATCTGCTTCAACTCCCTTCAGCTTCCCGAAATAGTCTTCTTTTTGCAGGTATTTCCGGGTCAAAATCTCCCTTAACAGGCTTCTTAGTTTTGGCCTGTCTCCGGACTTAAACACCTGCTCGATTTCATCAATATCGACGTCTTTTTCGTCAAGGTCGGGGAAAAAGGAATGCAGGATCGTGTTTTTTAGTTCTTCGGATTTTTTATTGTGGTTTTCACTCAGGAAATTTTCGTGGACAAAAAGCTCGAAGGGAGCATTTATCCGGACGTACTCCTTTCCGGATGTTTTGATATAATCTTCCATGCTCCGCTTCTGCGCTTCAAACTTTCTGAGAGCCTTTTTTTGATTGCCCTTTATGGCTCCTATCATTTTCTCTTTAAATCCGCCTTTTTTAGTTCTGTCGATCCTGTATTCATAGTAATAGTAGAGGGCAATTGATTCTACGAGCCTGGAAAGGGCTGAGAGGTCCAGTTCGAGTTCATGAGAGAAGGTATCGATTTCTCTCTGGAGTTCAGGGACCCCTGACAGACGCAGCCAGCTATCTTTGTCTCCGCTTTTAATATTTCCTGCTTTAAAATTGCTGACAAATAAGTCAATTTTTGTTTTCAGGCTCTGCTCATGTTCCTGAATACTTTTTAATTTCTTTTTCTGGACAAAGTACTGTTCAAGGTCTCTATCATTATCGTTTAACGTCTTGTCAATAGCCTTTTCAACCCTGGACTGCAGTTGTTTGAGGGAAACCTGCTCAGCCTGTTTACTTTCAATTCCGGCTTTTGCTTCCAGGCTCTCTTCTTTGAGGCTTCTGGCTTTTGCATTTAAGCGGTCGACAACGGATACAAGCTCCTGTTTGCCTTTGAGGACATTGATGAGCACACCTCTTGCAGCTTCCTCTTCGATGCCTGCAACCCGTTTGAAAAGCTTTGCTGTGTCTTCGATGCCTGAAAGAGCCTCAGGAATTAGCCTAAATAGCTTTTTGTCGTTTTCATCTTTTAATTCGTCTTCCTTTACGCTGCTGGTAAAAGCTTTTACCTTTGAGATGAATTCCAGAAGATTGTCATAGCTGGTGATTTTTTCGATCCCGCTATCCGATGAGATGTTGTTCTGTATATAAAATTCGACAGCTTCAGGGCTCTGGTAATTGAGGAGTTTTCCAATTTCGTTTTTGCAGATTTTTTCGACGTTTCCATATTCCTTTCTAATAAAGTCGGAATCCATCTTTGTGGGAGGCATTTCTTTGAACTGATCGAAATTGTCCAGCAGGGCTTTTACAGCCCGGTTTATTTCTTTTCTGGCAGTAGTGATATTTTCGAGTTCCAGGATGATTTCTTCATATTGTTTTTTCAGGATTTTGAGCTCTTCTACCGGGTACTCAATTATATGGGCATCTGCAAAAATAAACGAGGAATAAAGGCTTTTTGAGTCGCTGAGGTTAATATCCCCTTTTTCTATATGGAATAAATTTGTCAGGATGTGGGGAAACATGGCGTCGAATTCATGCACTTCCAGCCGCGCCTCTTCTCCTTTTTTATAGCCTGTAGGCCCAAGGGAGGTCAGGATTACATAGTTGAAAAGCCTCTCGTTCAAATTCAGGTATTCGAGTTCTGTAAGTGCAATTGCTGCGTTTAACTGCTCCTTTTCCCCTTCTTTTGTCGTGGGGATTACCGCAAAGAGCCAGATCTGGGTAGCCTCTCCTCTCAGAGCCCGGATATATCGGGCAAGGTCGATAAACATCCCTGACCCTGTGCCGCCCCCAAGCCCTACAATGATTGCCGTCGTCCCGGTATTCGGAAAGGTAGGAAACCCGCTTGCTTGCCCCTGGCTCAGGACTTTATAAAAAATTGCCTTTGAAATCGCCCTTCTCCGGTGCACGCCTCCACCAAAATCATCAATCAAAAAGGGGTCGATTGTCCTCAGTTCCTCAAAACTCAGGCCAAAGTCTCCCTCGTCGTTCAACCACCAGGTCTTAACAGCGGGATCCGATTTCCTGTCCTTTATCTTTGTTGCGACCTCCCGGCTTGCCAGGTCAGAGACCTGGTTTATGTTTGCCAGGGCAGGAAGGTAATAGTATTGGTATTCAATATTCCCTCTGGCTCCTATCTCATGAATCCCAGCCTTGATCTCGCTTCTTTGCACTTCATCTTCGACTTTTTCATTTGCGTCCGTATCCATGGTGTAGATCCGGAGCCGCCTGCCTGAGGCAAGGTAATTGCCAAGGATCCATTCGTGGTTGCAGATTTCCCTGCACAGGCGTTTTCCACAGCCCCCAATCCCCACAATGGTCAGGTCCGTAGGGAGCTGCAGTGCAGAATAAGTACTTTCCCTTGCGTTCATTCCTCTTCCTCCTCTCCGGAATTGCCAGTTCTTACCCCCAGTATAAAGCTCACAGCCGCAATGCCAAGCCCGGCGATCACATAGCCCCAGTTAAAAGAATTTTCTTTTTTCTTGATTAAATAGTCCGCAATTTTGTTTGCCTCGGTGACAAGTCCCCTGTCGAACATGTCCTGCAGGTACACAGCAAAAAAAGAGTCGTCGATGAGCGTCAATTTCTGTCTGAACGCTTCAATTTCGGGAACCGAAATCGCAAACGTGCGAGTATCACTTTCTTTTATGGAGTTGCCTTCTTCATCGGTCAACCGGATCCTGTAGTGGGCATATCCTGTACGCTTCGGGTTGTATTTTACAAGGGTAAGCTTTTCGTACTGCTTGACTTCAGTAATTTCGGGGACCTGGCCTTTTAGCTGGACAACGATTTTGTTCTGTCCGTCTTCAACGGGAAGCACAAAGTGGCTTTCATTGCTTTGAAGGTCCAGGTCCGTAAAATTGTATATCGGCTGGTCGTCATATTTCATCAGGTCCGTATCAAAATAGATATAATCCGCAGCAGCTGGAATGCTGCTAATTGTCAGGACGCCGCTGATTACCTGTTTTTCCTCAACTTCTGCCGGCAGTTCCCCTTCCACCTGGACCTGGCTTGCCGATGCAAGCCCCGAAAGTATGAACTGAAAAAAAAATAGAAAACATAACGTTGTCACGTAGGCCTTATGACCTGCTCTCATACTCGATACCCCCTCTAAAAAATATAATGATACGATCTAAAACCCTATTCAATGTATTCATGTAGCAATAAATAACTTTTTTTTTAAGAATTTTTATAAAGAAACATTGATATAAATTCAATTCTGTTTAGCTGAATTATTCTATTGATTTGAATCGAAATAAAAGAGTATATTTTGCTTTCAAGGAGTTTTGTCTTCAAGGAGTTTTGTCTTCAAGGAGTTTTGTCTTCAAGAAGGCTGCATCTCATACGAGGCACAATATACAGGATATATTCGAGAAATATTGGTACAGTAATATTACGGTGAGATCAAGGACTTTGCCATTCTTTCAACCGGATCAAAAAAATAGAGAAACCTGAACTTGAAAAACTCTTGGGAACGCCTGAAAACTCTCCAGAGGGGGGTCAGCAGGAAACAGAAGGGTTGAAACTGAAGGGTTGAAACAGAAGGGTTGAAACAGAAAGGTTCTAAAAACCGGAAAAAAGCTGTCAGATACCCCTTTTGCTCTGAATTTCTCTCAACCTTTTTTTCCCAAGCTCAACAATATTCATCAGTTCCTTATACTCATTTTCGGAAATCATACTTCCGGAAGATAGGATTTTTATAAAACTCCCATCCGAATACAGTAAGACTCCGTCCCAGGAAGTGAAATGCAGGCCTGAGAGGTACTCACATGGAAGCTCCCATTTAGGGGTTACATTTTCAAAACCTTGAAAATGGTATGAAATAATTCCGTTTTTTAAATGAGGGGTAAATTTCAGGATCACAGTAGCCGTGTTTTCACCTCATAAAACCTCAGCAGGAAACCCGTTAAATCTTTAGATTTAGCGGGTAGTTGACATGGTGATCATAGAAAGCACTAAAAGGGCAGGGTAAAAAGAAAATTTCCGTTTTTAAGGTCCCTGGGGAACCTTATAAAAAAGGAATTTTAAAAACCTATTTCGGTTACTTTTTCTCCTTTTGCACTGGTAACGGTTGCAGAGATGTCTTTAAATTTTGGGATCCCCGTACCGCCTGTTTCATCCGAGACCAGCATATTGGACCAGGGGCTGTTGGGCATATACGCAATGCCCCTGTGAGAGGGCTCGTATCCGGATTCTTCAGCTCTTACCACAATCGTTCCGAAAGAGTTTTTCAGGACTACAGTGTCGCCTTTTTTCACGCTCAACTGCTTGAGGTCGGCAGGGTCCAGTTTTATGACGGCAGAGCGGTCTCTGTAATCGTCTCCAAAACGGTTTTCGATCATCGCCTTGTCCTGGAAGATGTCCCTGTACGTTATAACCTTGACCTTTATTTCAGGGGCTTTAAGAAAAGATCCGAAATCCATCAGAGGGCCTCCATTATCTTCTTGAGAACTGCTTCATCCGAAAGACGGGTTGTCTCCACAACAGGTTTGAAGTTTACTTTAACCCCGTCCATACGCGTGGCACTCCCTCCTGACTCCACCCCGCTGATTGCAGTGTTGATATAGACCTTTGCACTTCTGGAGGTAAGGGTTTCGCAGGGGTCCAATGAGATGACGGGAATTTCAAGCAGGTTCTTTGCAACGGACCTGGGCAGGCTTGAAAGCGGATCCGAACCGATGATAAGGGCGGCATCCACAGTTTTAGTTTTCAGAGATTCAACGATTGAATATTCGGGCCCGTGCTTCACAGTACCGTCTTCAAACTTTACACTGTTTACATGCCCTGTTTCTTCAAAGAGGTTTTCATTAAAGCCCCGCATGTTGTAGTGCCCCACCATAGGTATCAGGTGGAAATTTGCTTTTTCGTTCAGGGCATCCATGAGCCGGATAAGGGGTTCAAGGTTTTCCAGGGAGTAGACCAGGCCAAGCCCTACAAAGACCACGCCGAATTTTGCCCCTTTCAGGATATTCGCCAGTTCAAGAATTCTTTTAGGGGGGAAGTTGTAGGATGTTTTCGGAAGCTTTCCGGAAAGCCCTGCAATCAGAGCGTCGATGAACTCGGCATCTCCTCCCGGAGGGATCTGGAAGAAATAGTTCCCGCAGATCTTTGCGGTATGGGATTTCCGGACATCTATTGCAATTGCTGTCCTTTCCTCTTCCCAGCCCCGCTGCTTTTCAGTTCCCCTTGGGAAATAGGAATGTTTCGAAAGGTGACGGGGGTGAGAGTCCGATGGGTCTGCCCCCCAGAAAATAGTAACATCGGCTTTATTTCTTACATCATCAAGAGTACATACCTTGAACTTGTTTTGAAGGAGAGCTTCAACCACACGTCCCTGGCAAAATGAGGAAGTATCGTCAAGGGTTGCACTGGTTTTTTTTGCAAGCTCGATTGCAAGTTTCTGGGTCTCATTGGTAGAAGTCCCAAGCCCGAAAATCAGGGGGTTTTTTGCATTCTTCAGGATAGCTGCAGCCTCACTGATTGCCGTTGCTTCATCTACAGGCTTATCGTCGACCCGAAAAACTGCACTTTCCCGGCCTTCTTTCATGTGGGCTACGCCTACCCTGCAGGCGGTATAGACCTTGTTTACTATGTTCTTTTCAGACTCGACCTCGATATCGTCGCAGAGCATTCCGCAGCCTGTGCATACGTAATAATTTTTCTCCATCCTCTCACCTCACACAAACTCGATAGCCTCTACAGGGCAGGTTACTATACAGCCGTTACAGAGGATCTTGTTCTTTCCGAATCTGCGGCACTCCCCCACATTCTGGGCTTTGACAATTCCGTCTTCGATGGTCAGGATCAGTTTACTGGCGCTCTTTGGAGCATTGCCCGAACCGACGCCGTAAGGGTCATTTGCAACATTGACAGGGCAGGCAACCACACAGTTTCCGCAACCAAAACAGAGGTCTTCATGCACTATAAGTCCTGTTTCGGTTGCTCCTTCCGACGGCTTGAAGAGGCCGCTGATCTTTTCGTAGCTTTCTTTGTATTTGGTTTCCTCTTTCAGGGGCGGGCAGTCTTCAGGGGTCAGCTCGCGGGCCATAAGGGCAACTGCAAACGCCATACAGGAGGTTTTTCCACATTTTTTGCAGTTAGTCTTTGGAAGCATCTGATAGAGTTCCATTGCATTTGTCATTCCAGGTCACCCTTGAGTCAAATTTATCCTATTGTTAATTTATTAAAGAGATAGCAGGTCAATACCACACCAGGTCAATAGTGTTATGTACAGGCCAATAGTGTGAACCGGAAATTTCTTATTGAAGAATATCCGGTTTGAAAGAAACGCTGTTCAAGAATCTTGAGTGTCTAAGAGCATTGAAGTACAATGTCAATAGATTCAGTTAAAGAGATGAATGTAATCAACCTTAAACTATTGCTTTTTAATTCTCAATGTTAATTTTAATTTGCAGTGTTAACAGCCTTCAGAGACTCCAGGCTCTCAAATAAGGTTCTTGCCTTCTGCAGGCTGAAAGACAGGCATTTCAACTTAAGTGAAAAGATTGGAGTGAGGCTGGAAGAGGACAAAAAGTATTTATATAAATTGTCCCCTCCCGCCTTCGCTAATAGTATTTAAAGCTCGTTTTAGGAGCAGGTCTGGCAGAACAAAGTCAGATCAGGAAGGCTTAAAGAAAAGTTCACAGTGGCAGTTCCCGTCTCTTTCAATTTCATCTTTATGATAGATACAGGGACAAACTATCTTTTTATCCTCGTTCTCGTCCCCGGTTACTATCCTGCAAGGACAATAGCGCCTCCCGAACTTTTCAACCCTTGAAGCAAGCCCGTCAAGAACGTAATCAAGAGCTTCTTTATCCGGGTTAAGCCTGTAGCCTGCTTTGCTTGCGTATTTTTCTGTCCATTCATACATCTTATCTTTTACTTCATCATGTTCACTCATGTAGAGTTCCCTCCTGTTTTTGTAAGAGTGATACTGGTTATTTGTGAGAAGGTCATACACGGAAATATTATTAGAGAGTCAGGTGCATTCCTGTTCTTGCACAATTGCCGTAGATATGTCTCACATCCAGGTTTCTTAAGAATTATTTTAAACACCTGCTCACAGGAAATTCCCGCATACATAATAAATTATTAAGTAACAATTCGGCACTGACTGATAGATTACGAATTAAGTTCTCAAACTATAAAATCAATTGGTGAGCATCATAATCTTCGATAAGCCAGTCTGAGGTTATCCGATTAAATTAACCGGATTCTTTCCCGGGAACTTAAACACGGGCTTTAACAGGAATCCGAAAGTTAATATATATACAACCATTATATCTGAATATAAATATAATACGTCTTATATTAATAGCGTGGTAAATATGCCTTCAAAATAACGGATTAAACAGATTGTACTCAGGTTAAATAGCTCATCATACAGTATTAAATGATGTAGTGTAAAAAATGATGTAGTGTAAAACTATTCTGCTTATCCGGGCGCAGGACTGGGGTTACCATATAATGAGATTACAGTTGCCTTGAAATATTTCTGCTCTTGCCTGCAATGAGGCTGAAGGAAGGCAAACCCGGAAAACAAATGGAATAATTACACTAAAGGCTACTGAGTCTGAATTCTCTCTAATAGGGCTGCCGGTCAGAGGCTCAGAAAACTTTTACAAAATAAAGGTTTTGATTTTGTACAAAACGACTACATTTTTATCCTGTTTGAGGGAAAATTTATATTGAGATTTATAAAACACAAAGTCCACAAATGCCCGGAAAGCTTAAAAAAGCCTTTACAGGTTCGTGCAAAAAATTCGCTGAACCAGGGCTACACAGGACCTTACTTATTCTGCACTGGCGGAAATCATATGCAGGAAAGCTTTCCGAAATTATAATTCTTAAATTTTAACTTATAACTTATATACTAATACACATCAAAAAATATATCAGAACTCGATCTCTAAGAATATTCATAGATATAAGGAGTTAACAAGCATGCGAATCGGAGTCTACATTTGCCATTGCGGACTGAATATTGCGGGAGTAATTGATGTTTCAGCCCTTGAGGAAATGGCGAATAAACTGGAAGATGTGGTGCTTTCCCGGGATGTACAGTTTTTATGTTCCGATTCCGGACAGGAAGGCATCATTAAGGATATAAAAGATTACAAGATCGACAGGGTTGTGGTAGCTGCCTGTTCCCCCAGGCTGCACGAAAAAACCTTCAGGCATGTCATGGAAAAAGCCGACCTTAACCCTTACCTTATGGAAATGGTAAACATAAGGGAGCAGTGCTCCTGGGTGCATGCGGACGACCCGCAGATGGCAACCCAGAAAGCTTTTGACCTGATACGGATGGGGGTTGCAAAAGCCCGGTTCCTCAGGGAACTGAGTGCAACAAGCTCAAAAGCCAGCAGAAATGTCCTTGTCATAGGTGGAGGGGTTGCAGGAATCGAATCAGCTTTAAACCTTGCAGGAGCCGGTTTTCCCGTAATCATGGTAGAGAGGGAGTCTACAATCGGGGGCAAAATGGCCCTGATGAATGAAGTATTCCCAACAAATGACTGCTCTATCTGCGTGCTTGCCCCCAAAATGACGGAAGTCCAGAACCACCCGAATATTACTCTTTACACATATTCCGAAATTACCGATATTTCAGGTTCGGTCGGAAAATTCCACGTTAAAGTCAAACGTAAACCAAGATTCGTGATTGAAGACAAATGCAAGGGCTGCGTTGACCTCTGTGCCGGGGTTTGTCCCGTAGAAATCGAAAACCCCATGAATTACGGGATTGGAAAGACCCGGGCTATCTATATGCCAATCCCCCAGTCCGTCCCGCAGGTAGTACTCATTGACCCTGACCACTGTGTGGGCTGCGGGCTCTGCCAGCAGGCATGTCCTGCAGAAGCTGTGGATTATGAACAGAAGCCCGAGGAAATTGAATTCGAAGCAGGAGCCGTAATCGTTTCTACAGGCTACCAGCTCTTTGACGCCTCCAGGAAAAAGGAGTACGGGTTTGGGAAATACCCCGATGTCATAACGAATATGCAGCTTGAAAGGATGCTGAACTCAGCAGGACCCACAGGCGGAAGAGTCCCTGTGCCTTCTACCGGCAAGCCCCCAAAGAGTGTTGCATTTATCCAGTGTGTGGGGTCAAGGGACAAAACCGTAGGCAACGAACACTGTTCAAGGGTCTGCTGCATGGCAGCTCTCAAGAATTCCCAGATGATCAAGGAGCGTTACCCTGATACCGATATTACGATCCACTACATAGATATCCGGGCTGCAGGGGAGATGTACGAAGAATATTACAACAGAACCCAGGGAATGGGCGTTGACTTCATCCGCGGAAAGGTTGCCGAGGTCTATGCCGGCGAAGACGGAAGGCCGGTTGTACGTTACGAAAATACCCTTGAGTCCAGGGTTGAAGAAGAAGCCCATGACCTTGTTGTGCTTTCCACGGGCTACGAGCCCAGCAAGGCCGCAGAGGGAATTGGCAGAATGCTTAATCTTTCGAGGCGGCCTGACCGCTTCTTTGCAAGTGCCCACCCGAAAATGCGCCCTGTAGATGCACCGGTAAGCGGGGTTTTCCTTGCAGGCTGCGCCTCGGGTCCCAAAGAAATCCAGGTCTCCATAGCCCAGGGCAGTGCCTGTGCTTCCAAAGTTATGCAGCTCCTTGGCACGGGCGAACTTGAAGCCGACCCCATGGGCGCTCATGTTGACACGGAAAAGTGCATAGGTTGCAAGACCTGTGTGGAAGTCTGCAAGTTCGGAAAGATCAGCATTGTCGACAAAAAAGCTGTTGTGGACGAGGTATCCTGTTACGGTTGCGGGGACTGCAGTGCAGCATGCCCTGTAGGGGCAATTCAGATGAGGAACTTTGAAAACGAGCAGATCCTTGCGCAGGTCCGGGCTGCAACCGCCCATAAGTCCCAGAGCCCCTTTGTTGTGGCTTTCCTCTGTAACTGGTGCAGTTATGCCTGTGCAGACCTGACAGGGATGTCGAGGATCCATTACCCGACAAACATCAGGGTCATCCGTACCATGTGTTCTGCAAGGGTAAACCCGGAATTCGTGCTTGAAGCCTTAAAAGGCGGAGCTGATGGGGTGCTTGTTGCGGGGTGCAGGATGGATGAATGCCACTACATTCACGGAAACTTTGATGCGAAAAAACGTATGGATGTCTTAAAAGAAATCATAAAGGAAATAGGGCTTGACCCGAAAAGGCTCAGGACCCTCTGGATCTCGGCTGCCGAAGGGGAACGTTTCTCGAACACTATCACCGAGTTTGTAAAGGAACTCAAAGAAATAGGGCCCATAGGGACCGAACTCAAGCGGGAATGTACGGGAACCGGACAGGAGGAGGTGGTACAGTGAGCGAGAAACATCCCGAAGAGTGCCCAGAACAGGAAACTCACGTATGCGGTGGGTGCTGCTGCGGAGCCGGAGAAAACGAAAAGCCCGACACCGGTGAAAATGAATCAGGGAAATTTGAGTCTGAAGAATCCGGATCAGAGGAATTCGAATTAGAGGAAAAGGAAGTAGCAGTGTCCGGAGAAGGTGAAGGTGAAAACCAGGAAAAGATCACGGTTACAACCAGCATGGACCTGCAGGGGACCCATTTCCTCTATACGCAGGCGACTGAGAAGTCCCTCAAGACCCTCGATTACGACTACAAGCGCTGCAACGGCTGTGGGATCTGTGTGGAGATCTGCCCCACAAAAGCCCTTGAACTGGGCCCCATGCATGAGATTGCAACCGGGCTTGATGCCCCTCCTGTGATGATGGACCTTGATAAATGCACCTTCTGCAGGATGTGCTCAAACCTCTGCCCTGTGCACGCCATTTCCTTCGAAGCCGTGGGAGAGGTCCCTGATGAAAAGCAGTATCCAAAATATGATACATATGTAAATATCAACGAGAAATGTCTCCCCTGCCTCCTCTGTGAGGGAGCCTGTCCGCAGGATGCAATAGAGGTTGAGTTCACCTTCCCGAAAAAAGAAGAGATTGCTCCCTTTAAGGAAGGATTAGAGGGTGAAATCGAAATCGATACTGAAAAATGTAACTTCTGCGGGATCTGTGCCCGGTTCTGTGACGCTTTTCTCCTGCTTGAGCGAGAACCTACTCCTGAGAACCCTGTACCTTTTGAGCAGATCCTTGTTGATACGGACAAATGTGACTACTGTGTGCTCTGCCAGGACATCTGCCCGGAAGAGGCAATAAAGGTTAAAGGGGAGCGCCCCTGCGAAGCCCCGAAGGTGGAAGGCAAAGTTAAGGTTGACGAGCTGAAATGCACGCAGTGTGCCCGCTGCCAGGCTGTCTGCCCCTACGAAGCTGTTGACCTGCAAAAGCCCATGGAAGGGAAACTGAGCCTTATTGAGCTTAATCTGAAAGAGTGCGATCCCCAGGGCTGCCGCGGCTGCTTCAACGTCTGCCCCTCGGAACTCTGGTACGTGCCGACAGACCCTGAAGACCCGCGAAAGATTGCTTTTGCCGAAGATTTCTGCATGTACTGCGGGGCCTGCGTGAAAGCCTGCCACCTTGCAGCCATAAAAGTAGAAAGATCTGATGTCCACCACACAGAGATCCCGGATACACCTTGGGCTGCCCAGTGGAGGGATGCAATCGAGTCCCTGAAGACAGGAATCAGGAAAGGAGTTGACCGGGCCGTCTTCAGAGAGACTGAAACCCTCAAAGCCCAGAAGTTTATGGGCATAGAGTTCCCATGCACCGATGAGGAAACACTTGCAGCCGTTCAGGCAAAAATCGATTCACTCATGCCTGCCCTTAAGAGTGCGAAGGTCAGGAAACTCTGGGAAACCGACTCTCCGGAAAACGCCTCTGCAGCCGTGAAAAAGAAAATGGAAAGCTGAATTGAAAGCAGAAGGGAAGGCTGAATTGAAAGCTGAATGAAGTTAAAAGGCAATCGCCTGCCAGGCTAACAGAAGGAATACAAAAGAAGGGCGGCTGAAGAAAAACCGATTGATGCAGATGCAGAAGACAAAAACCTGAGGCTGAATGGTATTTTTCTGGATCTCAGCCTCAGGCCCTGCACTTTTCACTTATAATCATTACCGGTACCTTGCAGTGCCGGACAACATTTTCTGCCACACTGCCGAGCAGCAGCCTGTCCAGCCCTGTCTTGCCGAGAGTTCCCATAACAACAATATCCATCTCATTCTCTTCGGCATAACGGATCAGTTCGGTAGCCGGATGCCCTTCAAGCAGGATGGGCTTCACATCGACCCCTTCCATCTCTCCTGCTCTTTTTACATAACTAACGGCCGCATGTCCTTCTTTTTTCAGGGCTTCATTCATCCTTTCCCAGTCAAAATCCACAGCCATTGACGAGAAATAATCCGTGGACACCACATATACAGCATAAACAGTCCCCCTGTTCAAACGGGCAAGCTCTATCGCATTGTTAGCAGCCATCCTGGAACAGACCGAACCGTCGGTTGCAATCATTATTTTCTTGAAACTAGCGACTCCCATCAAACAACACCCAATTACACTATGTGCCTGTAAGAAATATAATTGCATCGGGGTTTAGAGGATGGAACGAAATCATGAAATAAAGAAATAAATAACGAAAATAAAGAATAAAAGAAAGAATAAAAGAATAAAAGAAAGAATAAAAAAGAAAGAAAGTAAAAAAGAAAAGAGTGAAGGAACAGAAGACAGGGAAGAGAGAACGAAATTAATTATTACAGGAAGTTTTGATTAACGACAAAACTATACTTCTATATATGGGAGGAAATTATTGTATAATTTATGGAAGACTCACCCAAGAATTCCCCCTCCACCTGGAAACAAAATGTTCTATTTTTGAAAGATCGTGAAGTAAATCCTGATATATTGATTGGAGTATTGATGCATTTATTCCTTATTCTTTGCCTGATCATTTTACTATACCTGTTAGCAAAACAGTTCCTGTTAATTCACTAAGTAAATTCTCCCTGAGCTAAAGACTCAGGGTTTTCCTGCTGAGGGTTTATGAAACTGTACCGGCGCAGATTCAGAAAAGGTCTGCCTCCAGTCTCCTTCCGCAGGCCGTGTCTCATGGCGTCTGGGTTGATGATGGACAAGACGCTTGAAAAATTGGGGGCGCAACTTTAGAAGTTTCTGATGGAGTTTGCGGCTCCGGTGCCTTATGCGTTGATTTTGCTGGATTGAATGGGGAAATCCCGAACCGGCGTTTCCATTTTTGCTTCGGTAGATAAGGGGTGCCGGGGTTTCTATTGGCTCTCAGGCACCAGGGCTCTCACCGGTGGTGTCAGCTGAGTTGCAGCTCGGTAGGGCTTTGAAGTGGGAGGCTGAAACCGAAGATACTGTACTTTCCGTATTCACTTTTGACCCAAACATCTCCTCCATGGAGTTCAACCAGTTTCTTGACAAGGGATAGGCCCAGTCCTGTGCCTTCAGGCTTCTTTTCAGTGTACCTTTCAGTGGACCCCTCAACCTGGGAAAAAGGTTTGAAAAGTTTTGGCAGGTCTTCTTCCTTTATTCCCATGCCTTCATCTTCAACCTCGAATTGCATAAACTCTTCAACTACTCTGACTCTTACGGTAATGTTTCCCCCCTCAATGGAAAATTTGTTTGCATTCCCTATGAGGTTGTACAGTATCTGCTTTAACTTACCACTGTCCGCTTCCAAAATACCAACATCATGTTCTATGTCGGTGCTGATAGTTATTCCCCTGCCGCTTGCAGCCGGCCTCATAACTTCTGTGATCTCCCTGACTATCAGGGGGACCGAGACCTTCTCATACTGGAGTTCCATCTTTCCGGCTTCTGCTTTTGATAAGTCAAGGATGTCATTGATGAGGCCGAGCAGATGCTTACCGCTTATGGATATATTTTTTGCATACTTCATTTGTTTTTCATTTAAGGGTCCTGCGTAGTTCTCGATAAGCAGATCGGAAAACCCAATGATCGCATTAAGAGGCGTTCGAATTTCATGGCTCATACCTGCCAGGAATTTGCTTTTAGCAGTGTTTGAAGCCTCAGCAAGTTCCTTTGCTTCCAGAAGAGTATGCTCCATTCTTTTCCTCTCGGTAAGGTCTATTTCCATGGAGAAGATCTCAAACTGGTCTTCAGGTACCTGGACAGCCGAATAGCTGGAAAATACAGGGATTTTTTCCTCCTTCTTCGTTAAAAAAGTACTTTCCGATGCACTGACATAAGTCCTATCTTTTTGCATGGAACCGATGATCTTTAAAAAATCATTTTTATTTTCATAGGGGACTATAAGCTCAGTCAGTTTCTTCCCCATGGCTTCATTTTTGGGATACCCATACATTTTTTCGCTTGCAATGTTCCAGTAAATTACAGTACAATCCGGATCAAAGCCCTGGACAGCAACCTCCGGTACATTGTCAATAAAATTCTGAAATTTTAGTTCACATAGGTAAAGTTTTTTCTCCTGAACTTTAACAGTTCTCAAAAGACCTACCTGCCTGTTGAGAACCATATATACGATATTGGCAATCAGAAGAACCAGAATAAATGTAAGTGCCTTAATAAAAGTTACATCACCGGGAGTGAGTCCGGTTACAAGGACACTTTCAAGCCAATTTGCAATATACAACCAGGCACGATAAAGGACTAGAAAAAAAAGCAAAATTGTTGTCACAGCTACAGAATATGGTTTTGCGAACCATTCCTTTAGCCGTAGTGGGTCCATGTCCTCTTGATCGCTTTTCATTGCCATAACTCCCGGTAATGCAATTTACGAAAAATAATGAATCTCCGCCGTGCTGATAAAAATTTGTTCTATTTTGCTGCAGTTATGTTATATACTAAAAATGTTATATATGTTTATGCCATTTTTATATATGTTTATTCCATTACCAGTACCCCTTTCAGAGGACTAGCTACATCTCAATTATGTCATAAAATTAAAGGAGAGTCTATAATTCCCGATATAGAGTCAGTATCAACTCATCTGAATATTTTTCTTTTCCTGATACTGGTAAATTCACTTTTGTCAAGATTTGCAGTTGTAACCTCTCCTATCTCACCTGCGCCCGGCGTATCCAGTATGTATTTTGCAGTCGCTTTTATGATCGTTTTTGCTCTCTGGTATGGAATATGGGGAGGGCTTTCTGCCTATCTTGGCTGTATGATAGGAGCAGGAATCCTTGCGGATATGCCCCTTTCATTAAATGTTGTATGGTCACTTGCTGATCTCTGGCAGGTCCTTATACCCCTGACGGCTTTTGCGTACTTCAGGGTTAACATAAGGCTAAGAACAAAACGGGACATGGGGATTTTCCTTTTGTTCGGGTGTCTGCTTAACAACTTTATCGGTGCGATGTGGGGTGCCTTAATGATCGTCAGGGAAGGTATGGTCCCATGGACGGAATTTTTTGTGACATTTGAAGGATGGTTCGTTGGCAATGTTGTTACTACATTGGTAATTGTACCATTTTGCCTCAAGTACATCACTCCATATATCCAGCAGACAAAATCTTACGTCCATAATTACTGGATCTGATTATTAGAGTAAGTATGAAAAGAGATATATTGAGAGCTTAAGAATGTGGTCCGAAATAGGTAAAAAATAACAAAGTAAGAATTAAATATCGCATTGGTCCTCGGTTAAGGAATTTTCTTTCCCGAGAGCTATCGATTTTGCACCAGAAGCCTGCCTTAAGTTTTGGCCTCTTTATATGAAATCGATACCCAGTTCTGGTCTACAATTGGATCAAATATTTGACAACTGTTGTGGAAGTGGAGGCAATTGTCACGACTCTTCACTTAACCGAAGACGCATGAACGAAAATTAAGATATGTCATCCAGATGTATTTTTTTCAGTTTTCATAGTGACCTTTTTAGTCATCATGCTGTATTTGCTCAGTCACCAAAATGGCCTTTTTAGTTATTCTACTGTATTTTCTCGTTTACTCTAATACTACTTTCAGTCTTTACTGTAGAAATCTCTGACATTAATTTAGATAGGTTTTCTACAAAGCCTGAAATTCAGCCGTTTAAAATTCAGAAACTCTGATTTCGGAAGCCAAAAATTCAGAATCCGGAAAATCCATGAAAAATTCGAATTAAAGAAGAAACGCCTGAGGCGCTTCTCCTGCATCGAACCTGCTGATGTTGCAGGTGTAGGAAGCATATTTTTGTTGGAAGCGTTGGTTTTTCGGAAGCTGAAAGGATTCGGGCCTCAATTCTTTTTTCTCATACAGCTTGTACTTAAAAGCTGTCCCGCCTGCTGCATGAAGACGGAAATGGGTTCGGTAGGGTCGAAAACGTATTCGTAACCCAGAGCTTCAACTAACAGGTCCGTGATGTCCTTCTGCCGGATCGGGGCCTGTGCCAGGTTCGAAGCGAAGTTCAGCTGGGACGCGCAGCCTGCGCAGTTAGTGACCACACAGTCGGCGCCTGTGGCAAGGGCCTCTTTCAGGCGGGTTTCAGCGCAATGGGCTACAGTCCCCATGTCGGAAAAGGCAGCGACAAGGCCACAGCAGAGGCTGTTTTCCCTTGAGTGCTCCATCTCTTCCAGCTCCAGACCGGGGATGGCTTTAAGCACGTTTCTGGGCTGGTCGTAGGTATCGAACCACCTCCCTACATGGCAGGAATCGTGGTACGTGACTTTCCTGTCCAGGGGCTTTTCAAACTTCAGTTTCCCTTCACGGACAAGCTCGTCCAGGAGAACTGTTATGTGTTTTGTCTCTATGTCCCAGTCCAGGCCAAGCATCTCTGCCACATGGGGGTAGTGTTCCGTGAAGGTGGCATAGCAGCCAGGGCACGAAATGACAAGGGTCTTAACCCCGCGCTTTTTCATGTTCTCGATGTTCTTTGCCGCGGCTTTTGCAAAGTCCTCCGTGTAGCCCCCAAGTGCCAGGTAGAGCCCGCAGCAGGCTTCCTTTTCCTCGCCGAGGTTCACAAACTCCAGGCCGGCTGCCGTCATAATCCTTGCAATATTCTGGGGCATGTTCTTTGAAACGATGGACGCCCAGCAACCCGGCCAGTAACCGATTGGGCCTTCAGGCAGGGTCCGGATATCGGATTTTACCTCATCGGTGATCCACTCCCTTGCCTCGTCTGGGAGGCCCCAGAAGTTCCCGCTTTTAAGCACGTTTTCCCTGACTGCTGCAAGGCCAGTGTTTTCGAATTTCTTTCCAAGCACGCCCCTGATGTTGATCCAGTGGTGGGCGATTGGGATGTCGGTCTGGCATTTTGCATCGCACTTCTTGCAGGTCGTGCAGTAGAAAAGGGAGTCTGCGGCCTTTTCTTCCAGCTCGATGTTGCCTTTCAGGTACTCGGCAAGGAGGTACCATTTTCCCCTTGGGGAGTTACTCTCCCACGGCCTTGCATCAAAGACCGTACAGCTGCCCCGGCAGGACCCGCACTGGGCACAGACAAAGGCATCTTTCCCGATCTCGGAAGGCATCCGATCCCCAAAATCAAATGGCAATGGCTCGTTTCCGAGCAGGCTGCCCATGCTGCAGACTGCGGATTTGCTCAGGCCCGCCATTTTCATTGCCGCATTCAGGAGTTTGATCGGGGAATTCTTTTCAACCGAGGGGGGCAGGACCTTTCCAGGGTTCATGATGTTAAGAGGGTCTGCCTCTTTCTTATAAGCCACAATTCTCTCAAAGAGCTGTTTTCCCAGGTGCTCCTTTGCATTTTCCGTAAAATACATCCCAAGAGCCGTGAGTTCTCCTCCGTGCTTTTTTGCCAGGTCTGTTGCGACCAGGGATGAGGAGTATTTGAGCGGGAAGGTAAGCTTGCGCTCATCCGCCAGCATGAAGCCCATCATGGTCAGCTTTTCCGGCGTTACCATGATCCCTTCGAAGACAAAGCCTCCCTTAAACTTCCCTTCTACAGCTTTGAGGTAGGCGGCAAGTGAACCAAGAGGGATGACCATCTCATTGGCCACGACAGAAGGCCCAAGGCGCTTGAGGCGCATGGAGTAGAAGCGGTTTTTCCACTCATGGAGGGCGAGTTCCGTGGAGAGGATTTTACCTGCGTGTCGCTGTACGGTCTTTTCAAGGGGCTGCCCGACTTCCAGGGCCCGGGATTCGGGGTAGACAAAAAGGGCGAGGTACCTTCCTTCAGGCAGCAGCTTTTCCCCGTGGGCCTCCTGGCTCAACTTTGCAAAGCCTGGGGTCTGGATATGCACGGACCAGAGCCTGAGCCCGGAATCTCTTATTTCTTTGAGGGCAGATTCCAGTTTCCCGGCATCAGGGAATGTGGCGAGCAGGGGAATATCAGTATCGGCTTTCCGGACCCTGAGCTTTACTTTTGTGATAAGGCCGGTGATCCCTTCAAGCCCGTAGGCCAGGTCCAGGTCGGAGTTTTTCAGTACTTTAAGCTCTCCTTTAGGGCCTGCAATTTCCACGGAGACCAGGTTCTCCCTAAAGTTTCCATACTCGAAACTTCCTATCCCGCTCCCGCCCTGGGCTACCCAGCCCCCTACAGTGGAACCCGGGGCGCTGCTTGGATAGAGGCGCAGTACAAGCCCTTTTTTCTTCAGGTCCTCTTCAAGCTGCTCCCAGGTAATTCCTGGCTCGACTTCCACAGTTTCGGTTTTCAGGTCTGTTCCAAGCACCTTTTTCATCCGGACAAAATCGACAACAATTCCACCGGCTGCAGGTACGGCTCCTCCAAAGCCGCTGGTCGCTCCACCTCTCGGGACCAGGGGAATTTTGTGTTCTGAAGCAAGCTTGATGAGTCCGGCTACTTCAGAGGAATCCACAGGCTGCACCACGGCATCTGGCAGGGTTGAAATGGTCTTTAGTACCATTCCAGGAAGGGCTGCAATGTCATGGGAATAGAGTAACCTTTCCAGCTTCTCAAAAGAAACCCGGTCTTTGAAAAGGGATTTGAGGCTGCCCTGCAAATCGGTATGTTTTCCGTTTTGTGTCAAGAGAAATCCTCTCAATATCCTTTTTTAGAATAAGCTCCACATTTTTCATATGTTTACTGTGTTAATTATGTATGTCAAAAGGGTTATTTAACGGTTGTGTATGGTATGTACAAAATCAATCATTTCCATATGTCCAACCTTTTTTCTCTTTCCGGGTCAGGAGTTTGAAGGTCAAAAATCCTGACAAAAAGATCGAGTTTCGTATTTTTGCGTGCCAGAAGTTGTCAGGACAGACAGTGTAAAGATAACGAGGGTGTCGAGCAGGACAGGCTTTTCCACAGGCTCAACCCCGGAAATATTCAAAATGACGTTGAGTAAGATTATCACCCCCATCAAAATTTTAATCCAAACAATCTCTTCGGATATTTTGGGCAAGTGCCCGCTACAAGCAAAAAATAAAAAAGGAGAATTAAATATCGTTTTTAATCCCTGAAAGGATCATTTAATCAAAAAATTGACTTTGATCAGGGAAAGAAAAATGCCCCTGCACAATGAGCCAGCTGTCCCCGCGTTTCTCAAGTACCTCTGTGACCCGGGACGAAAATCTAAGTTTTTGCCCATCTACTTTTGCCTTTAAAACAGCATCAATAGCCACCCAGGCTACGTTGCCGGCTGCTGAAATTGAAGTCCAGTTGTATTCGAGAGCCGGGTCCTCGATTTGAGACCAATCGCGCTCAAACTGAGCTCTTATTTCCTCAAACCCGACACGTTTCTCGTCTGCGCCGGTGCCGTACATTACAACATCGGCATCCGGAGCAATAAGGGACATTGCGCTTTTCAGGTCGCGTCTGGCGTAACTCTCTGCAAATTTATCCAGAACATCCTTAACTGCTTTTTCGGTCACACTATCTGCGTTCATGTATTTTTTCCTCAAAATAATTAGCTAAGGCAGAATAACAATAGAAGAATTTAAAGATTGTCCTTCGGCGATTTATAGGATTGTTTTATGAGCGGGTTTTTAAGAGCCGGATCTTTTTCGTATGCAAAAGCAGGAATAGAGATGGCTGTGTTTTACGATTCTCTCTACTAAGAGCAATCAAGCTCTACTAACTCATTTTATGATGAAAAAAGAGTCCGTAATTACTTCAATCTTATATACAGAGATACCTTTATACATTCTACCACACCTTTTACATTAAGTTTCTTACTGACAATAGCCGATAACTACCAGCGCAGCACCTAAAAGAGCTAAGAGAGGAAACAAGCGCAGAAAGAGGGTTTAAATATAAGAGGAAAAAATAGCGAGCCGATGGGCTTAAAAGTGAAGGAAGAGCAAAAAGAGTTAGATTTGAAGGAATAATTAAAGGACAGCTAAAGGAAAACTGAAGGAAAATTTAGAGTGAATTAAAAAGGATTAAGGCGCTTCCTGCTTAGATTCGGGTGAAAATATGGAAAAATACGATTACAGTGAACTTGGGCTGAAAGCCGGGCTTGAAATTCACCAGCAGCTGGATTCGAAGGAGAAGCTTTTCTGCAGGTGCCCTACCCTGATCAGGGACATCGGGGATTCGGACTTCGAATTTTTCAGGTATCTGAGGGCTACGGAAAGTGAAATGGGAGAAAAGGATAGGGCTGCGGTGGAGCAGACAAAGATCAGGAGAAAGTATATCTATAAGGCATATGACACGACCTGCCTTATCGAAAATGATGAAGAGCCACCAAGGGAACTCAATAAGGAAGCCCTGAACATTTCCCTCGGGGTTGCAAAGCTCTTCAACATGAAACCTGTCGACCAGATGCATGTAATGAGAAAGATCGTTGTGGACGGGTCAAATACCAGCGGCTTTCAGAGGACTGCTTTTCTTGCAAGCGATGGGTACATTGAAACCTCGGAAGGCCACTGTGGGATTGACAGCCTTTGTGTGGAAGAGGAAGCTGCCCAGAAAATAGAGGAAATAGGAGACTCAATAGTCTATTCTCTGGACAGGCTCGGGATTCCACTTGTCGAAATTGCAACTGCGCCTGATATCAAATCCCCGAGGCAAGCCCGTGAGGTTGCAGAGTATATCGGGATGGTTCTCAGGTCTACAGGGAAGGTGAAGAGAGGGCTTGGCACGATCAGGCAGGACGTCAACATCTCAATTGCCAGAGGTGCAAGAGTCGAAATCAAAGGAGTACAGGCCCTTGACCTCATAGAAGACATTGTCCGCAGGGAAGTCGAAAGGCAATTGAACCTGCTTTTTATCAGGCAAGAACTCCTTGAAAGAAAAGCCTTTGTTTGCGAGGAGATCTATGATGTAACAGGGCTTTTCATGGACACGAAGTCCAAGGTCCTGCAAAAAGGCGTAAAGAAAGGCGCAATCCTTGCCGCTCTCCTCAGGAAATTCAATGGGCTTGTAGGCAAGGAAGTCCAGCCAGGGAGAAGGCTCGGGACTGAGTTTTCGGACAGGGCAAAGACCGCAGGTGTGGGAGGAATTTTCCACACGGACGAACTTCCTAACTACGGGATAACTGAAAAGGAAGTCCAGGCTGTCAGGGACGCTATCGGCGCAAACCCTGAAGATGCTGTCATCATGGTTGCAGACGAACCTGAAAAATCCAGGCTTGCAATTGAGGCAGTAATTAAAAGGGCAAAAGAAGCCTTTGAGGGAATCCCTGAAGAGACCAGAAAGGCCCTTCCGGAAGGAAATTCTGCTTATATGCGCCCTCTCCCCGGCGCGGCAAGGATGTACCCCGAAACCGATGTACCCCAGATCGAAATCTCACAGGAATATTTTGGTTCCATAGAGCCTCCGGAACTCCTGACAGAAAGGGCAAAGCGTTTTGTCTCCGAAAGTGGCCTGAATAAAGAGCTTGCCGAAAAAATGGCTTACTCAAAGCATCTGCCTCTCTTTGAGACCCTCCTGAAAACCTACAGGAAGGACGCAAATGTTAACTCAACCCTGATTGCCAGAACCATTTTAGGAATCGTCCCTGAGATCAGGAGAAATGGTGTTGAGACGGACAACCTCACAGATGAACATTTCATTGAGCTTTTTGCAGCCATTTCTAACCAGGAAATTGCAAAAGAAGCCATTCAGGACCTTCTTGCCGCCCTTGCAAAAGAGCCTGAACTGACAGCTCAGCAAGCAATTTCAAAGCTCGGCCTGAGCGCCTTTGATCCCGAGGAAATCGAAAATTTCATTAAAAAGATGGTCCGGGAAAGAGGAGATTTCATCAAAGACAAAGGCCCTGCTGCCCTCGGTCCTCTCATGGGCATTGTCATGAAGGAGTACAGAGGCACGGTTGACGGAAAAGTCCTGAGCCATATGCTGAAAAAAGAGATCGATAACTTTATCAATCAGGGATAAAATCCCTGGTTTTTTTTCTGCATCTGCTTTTCCTTTTATTTCTTTTCCCGTTATTTCTTTTCCCGTTATTTCTTTTCCCGTTATTCTTTTATCTCTACTTTTTCGCTTTTATTATTTCCATTTCCCCTTATCTTCTGGTTCTACTTTCTCCACTACTTTTTCCTTATATCTTTTGGATCTGTTTTTTCAGTTGTTTTTTCTTGCCATTTTGTTCCTACTTAATCTCTCTTATTTGTTTCGTATCTTCACAAATTAGTTTCCAAAGCAAAAAAATATTCTTTGTAGAAAACAAATAAAATAGTCATAAAATCCTGGCAGCTTATAGAAGAGGATATTTACGTAAGTTAACTTTTTATATTAACTAAAATATCTTCTTACTTACAGCATAAAAATTTAGTTGGTAAGTATGCTCTAATGGTATTTCAAAACCATACAATATCATAAGACTTAATTCCTGTCTGTTGGGGTTGAGCTTGCAAAAGGGGGATAGAAGTATGAAATTATACCTTAGCTCAGCATATCTCAGCTTCACATAGAAACCACCAAAAATGCCACCTTGACTATAAAATCTCTTACCAGTAAATGAGGAACGCGACAGTTCCTTATTTAACGCTGCAAAATCATAAAGCTAAGGAGAAAACCCCATGAAAGTACTGCTTGTAGACGACGACCCAGTATTCCTGGAGCTATCAAAAACGTTCTTAGAAGTGTTCCACGACATAAACTCCGATACAGTGGAATCTGCAGGACAGGCTCTCGAGAAGTTAGATGAACTCTCGTATGATGTAGTAGTTTCGGATTATGATATGCCTTATATGGATGGCATTTCATTTTTGAGAACTATCCGTGATAAGAGAATTAATATACCTTTCATCCTTTTTACAGGAGTGGGCAAAGAAGAAGTTATGAACCGAGCTATCGAAAACGGTGCAGATTCCTTTATTCAGAAAAGAGGAGATCCTAAAGCTCAGTACTCCGAACTTTCAAAGCGGATCTGGCAGATTGTTAGCAGTAAGTCAGGTTACTGATTATTGTAAAGAAATAATTTGAATCTCTGAAAGAAGCAGCTTTAGTTTCTGTCAGGTATAGGGATAGTAATCACATTTAATCAACCATTTTTTAGTTAACCCTTTTTAGTTAACCCATTTTTAGTTAACCCATTTTTAGTTAACCTTTTTTTAGTTAACCTTTTTTAGTTAACCTTTTTTTAGTTAACCCATTTTTATTTGACTATTTTTAAATATTATTTATGTAACGCTTTCCTCTCTTTTCTATGTTTATCTGAATCACTTTTTTTATCTATCCACTGAGTTTTCTGGTGATGCTCGAAAAAACAACCATGTAAAGGTAAGACTGTCAGGCTTTCTTTTTATTCATCTCTGCTATTACTGCGAAAAGGTTTCAATAAATAACAGTAGAATACTCTGAAATTATTTCGGTTCAGCCGAATCCTTTTTCTGGATATATTTATGTGGTATTATATTCATTGCTTTTAGAGGGATTTTGTGGTTCTGGAGTACAAATTGCTTATAGGTGGAGAGTCGAGAGACTCGTCAACAGGAGAAACTTTTGATGATATCAATCCGGCTACTCTTGAAAACCTTGCTACGATACAGGTAGCCGGGAACGAGGATGTGGACAGGGCAGTTGAGGCTGCCGAGGAGGGATTCAGGGTATGGAGCGAAGTTCCGGCTCCCAGAAGGGCTGAAGTGCTCTTCAGGGCTGCTCGCATCTTGCAGGAGAGAAAGGAAGATCTTGCCATACTCATGACAGAAGAGATGGGGAAGGTGCTGCCCGAAACAAGGGGAGATGTACAGGAAGCAATAGACATCACCAATTATGCCGCAGGGGAAGGCAGGCGGATGTTGGGGGAGACAACGACTTCCGAACTCAAGGACAAGTTCTGCATGACCGTGCTCAGGCCGATAGGAGTTGTGGGCATGATAACACCCTGGAACTTTCCTATTGCAATTCCCAGCTGGAAGATCATGCCAGCCCTTATAGCAGGAAATGCAATCGTGTTCAAACCTTCAAGCGACACGCCCCTGCTTGCAATTAAACTCGTCGAAATCCTGATGGAAGCAGGCCTGCCTCCCGGAGTGGTAAACATTGTGCCCGGACCCGGAGGAAGCGTTGGAAAAGCCATAGTCCAGCATCCCCGAATAAAAGCAATTTCATTTACAGGAAGCCTTGAAACCGGGAAATGGATCATGGGAGAATGTGCAAAAACGATAAAGCGGGTCTCTCTGGAACTGGGGGGCAAAAATCCGGTAATTGTCATGGATGATGCCGACCTTGAACTTGCTCTTGAAGGCGTGCTCTGGGGGGCTTTCGGGACAACAGGCCAGCGCTGCACGGCTACGAGCAGGCTGATCCTGCACGAAAAAATAAAGGACGAGTTTATAACAAGGCTGCTTGCAAAAACAAAATCTCTCAGGATAGGAAACGGGATTCTGCCTGAAACGGACATCGGGCCTGTAATCAATAAAGCCCAGCTTGAGAAAATAGAGAGGTACGTCAGGATAGGAAAAGAAGAAGGTGCAACTCTCCTGCTCGGGGGAAATACCATAGATCCCGGGCTTCCGGGCTATTTTTTTGAACCGACTATCTTTACGGATGTCAGGCCGGATATGAGGATTGCACAGGAAGAGATCTTCGGGCCTGTGCTCAGCATCATTACGGTTTCAGGGCTTGATGAAGCAATTGAAGTTGCCAATAACACCAGATACGGGCTTTCCTCGGCAATTTACACTGAAAATGTTGGAAACGCCTTCAGGGCGATTAAAAAGATCGAAGCCGGGATCACATATGTTAATGCCCCTACAATAGGTGCCGAAGTCCATCTTCCCTTCGGGGGCGTAAAAGGAACCGGAAACGGGTTCAGGGAAGCCGGGACAGAAGCAATCAAAGAATTCACAGAGGTAAAAGCCGTGTACATAGACTACAGCGGCAGGCTGCAGAAAGCCCAGATAGATACGGAATGAAATATGGGAAGAGGGTGAATCATTCTGGATTACACGAAGCCGGAAAGGCTTGAAAAATGGAAAAACTTTGAAAAAACAGAACAATCAGAGGACGCTATGAGGACGCTGGAAACCGATCATGGTTTTTTCGAACAGGACACAGGGTTGCTTGATATGGTTGGCCCAAAAGCCAGGGAGATCATAGGGCAGGACTGCAATGTAATATCTGCATGTGTAGCCCGTCCCTATCCTCTGGTTGTTGACAGGGCAAATGGTTCCATAGTCAAAGACATAGACGGAAAAGAGTACATTGATTTCGTTGCAGGGATTGCTGTCATGAATGCAGGCTACTCAAACCCGGAGGTTAAAGCCGCCATCTCAGCCCAGCTGGATAAAATGTTTCACTGCGGATACGGGGACTTTTTTGCCGAGCCTCCATTAAAGCTTGCAAAAAAACTAAGAGAGCTTGCAGGCTACTCAAAGGTCTTTTACTGCAACAGCGGGACCGAAGCTGTAGAAGCTGCAATGAAACTTGCTCTATGGAAGACAAAGCGCCAGAACTTTATCTCTTTTTATAATGCTTTCCACGGCCGAACCCTGGGCGCTCTTTCCCTGACCTGCTCTAAAGTCCGGCAAAAGGAGTATTTCCCTACCCTCCGGACAGTGCACACCCATTATGCCTACTGTTACCGCTGCCCCATGAAACTTGAATACCCCTCCTGCGGAATCGAATGCGCAAAGCAGATTGAAAACCTGATTTTCCGAAAGGAACTGAGCCCCGAAGACACTGCTGCCGTTTTCACTGAGCCCATCCAGGGAGAGGGAGGTTATATAGTCCCGCCTCCGGAGTTCCACAAGGAAGTAAGAAAAATCTGCACGGATAATGACGTTCTCCTTGTAGCTGATGAAGTCCAGACAGGCTGTTTCAGGACAGGCCCCTTCCTTGCCATGGAAAACTTTGAGGTAAGGGCTGATATTACCTGCCTTGCAAAAGCCCTTGGCGGAGGCCTCCCTATGGGCGCAATGCTTGCAGATCGCAACCTTATGGACTGGCCTCCTGGTGTCCACTCTAACACCTTCGGCGGAAATCTCCTTTCCTCAGCTGCATCTCTCGCTTCCCTTGAATTTCTGGAAAAGGAAAATATAGAAAACCATGTCAGAGAAATGGGAGCGCATATCCGGCAGCGCCTCAGGGAGTTTCAGGAGAATTTCCCCTGCATAGGAGATGTTCGCGGCCTTGGCCTTATGATAGGTGCAGAAATCGTAAAATCCGACAAATCCATAGACCCTATCAGAAGGGACAGGATTATCAGAGAAGCGTTTAAAGAAGGAGTTATTCTCCTCCCCTGCGGAGACTCTGTAATCCGCTTCTCTCCACCCCTCGTCATGACCGACGAAGAAGCCGACCTCGGGCTCGACAAATTCGAAAAATCTCTGAGAAGAGCGGCGAGGTAAAGGCAGAATAAAAGTGCAACATATGACTTTCATTTAAGCCGCATCGTTGGAAGAAGTTCTGATAAGAATAGGCCGGAGCAAACTTAATAGCTGTCTCCGGTCTTTCTGTCACCGTACATAGCACGGGCCCCGCTGAAAAAAAGAGAAGTTAAAAAAGGCCGCGACTAATTTAAAAAAAAATAAATGTATAAATGACTTTTATGGTATATTTTGATAAAGTAACGGCTCATGAAGGCTATTTTCAAATAATCCTCTATTTAAAACTGGCAAAAGTTTTTTAATTAATAACCGCATATTTAGTATTATGGATTATGAGAGCAATGAACGGGTTGAGAACGATAGTTCAGCTTTGATTGTTTTTATAACTATAATTGCAATTGCAGTCAGCCTTCTAGGAATAATGGTGTCTATAAGGTGAACTACTCCTGGCTAAAGCATCGGAGCTTTCTCCCTTATGACCCGTAACTGAAGTAACCCATTTTCCGCAGTTATATCTAAAAAACGGCTATTTTTTTCATTAAGTCAGTAAATTAGAACTTCGTAAGAAAATCTCTTAGTCAGTCTCATAAGAAGAGATGAACTACGGGATACACGGAAAACTATCTCAGGTCTTCTATTTCCGTGTTTTTTCCGCAGTTACATAACTTTTTAAAAGAAAAGAGCAGTTTAACTGCCCCACATCAAAAAGTAGTATAAAAAAGTAGTAAATTCTTTTACAGACCTTTTTTTACTTCCTGTCTTTTTCAGCATTCTTCAGCTTCTCTTCGGTGCTGCTGAGAGTAATCAATTTGCTTTCAACAAGCCCAATCGGAAGGTCTGCGCCAAGGGTGAGCGAGCCGACTTTATTTCCTGCAAGAGTCCTCCCGGGCAGGTCAGGCATGACCTCAAGCTCTTTTCCGACAGGCGTTTCAGGGTATTCGGTTTTGAGCTCGGAAAGAGGGCTGGAAAGAGCACCGGATACAAGTCCAAGGTCAGAGTCGGAAACAAGCCTCGGATGGGCTTCGGAACTCAGGCGGGGCTGCCCGAGAGGAGAAAGCCCGAGATCTCGCGTCGGAGAGAGCCGGTTGTTAAAGTCAGGTAAAAGGCCACTGAGCTGGTCAAGGGCAGGGCTTGAAAAAGTAGAAGATCCATCAGTAGAAGTGGAATGCACGGCAGGCGACCTTTCATGGTTTTCACGAGCTGCACGGTCAGAAAGGTGTGAAGGTAAAACGGAATCTTCGGATTTGCTGCTATTCATAGCTGTAGGATTGTCACGATGGTATATCAATTATACGAGGGCTTTTCCTTCCTTGTTCAGCCATATTTTTTCAGTTCTCTTTTTTGTTGTCCATCTTTATAGGTAGAAGCGTAAAATCCCCGGATCTTTAGCCCAGGGATTATAAGCGTCAACTTCTCCCACTTTCGTTTTTCTATTCGCTGCATTAATATAATTTCCAACCAATTGTATATTGCTTTCCTACTGTGATAACCAGGCCAACGGAAAGCAACCAGTTAAACCGGTACCCGAAGGGTTAGGGGTTGCACTGGTAAACCGGATGCCGAAAGGCAGCTCTAAATCAATACATACGGGATGCGGGGACGAGCTTGGGGACTTACTGGTAATTGGTTGGGGGAATGAACCAGGGACATGAACCAGGGATATGAACCCGGACACCCTTTAAATCTTTAGATTTAGTGGGTAGTTAACAAGATTTACGAGAACAAATCCAGTAAAGGTTCAGAAGGTGTTCGAAGGCATTAATGCGTTCGATAAAAAATACGCCACATGGGGGAATTTTATGCAAACAAGTCCTATCGAAGTCCAGAAAGCTTTAAAAGATATGGGTTATCCTGCAGAGAAGAAGAAACTTATTGAACACGCTAAAAAGCACAAAGCCAGCAGTAAGGTAATGGAGGTCCTCGAAGAACTTCCAGAGAAGGAGTATACCAACGCTGCCGACGTCAGCAAGGCGTTTTCAGGAAAGTAACTTTGCTCAGAGTGAACCCGCACTCAAGTGGGAGGCAACTTATATTCAACTCAACAATTAACTGCACTTTTTGATATATTTCTTACGGTTTGGGTTCTTGTTTATATGTATTAATATTTCCTGGGCCGACTATAAAACATGAATTCGGTTGAGATTCAGGAAGCTATGAATCAGGTGTTATATCTACGGTTTCCTCTTCTCACTACCTTTTAACGCTGAAGCCCCCGGATTCAGGATAAAGCAGGGATAAAACGGTTAGCCTTCTACCAGCGATTCTTCGGTGAAGCCTAATGGGTCTGGAACACGACAGGAACTACTTTTCCGGAAAGTTAGATTCAGTCGAAAGGGGGTCATTAACTGACAGGGAAGGTTGTAAAAACATCTGGTTTAAGAACTTAAAATACACTTCTAGAGACTTAAAACAGCTCAAACCTGATGCAACAACAATAAATATCACCGTGTAAGATATTAATCATTCAATTAGTTCATTGAGACACACCAAAGAATGGCACATTCATAAGTGCGGCTCTTTTGAATTATTTGATCTAAAGCCATAATATAACGTATAAGGGGGAAATCTATGGAGCGAAAAGATTACCAGAGCAGGGGTCGGGATTCCGGTAGAGGGCCGCAGAAGATGTACAAAGCAAAATGTTCTGATTGTGATCAAGAAACAGAGGTGCCTTTTGAACCAGACCCTGACAGACCAGTCTACTGCAGGGAGTGCTATGCAAAAAGAAAGAGCAGATAATTCTAAACATGATCTGATAGTATACTTTTAACAGATACGCTTCTTACAGATGACTTCTAACTTACTTCTGAAATCTTCATCTGTATTTTTAATTTTTACCATCTTTTCCTTCTCTACGGTACACCTCAACCATGTTCCTTATCATTCTTAGACTCTATTCTATCATTTTTTGACCCTACTTCCGGTCCTCCCTGATTCTAACTCAAATATTTTTCTCAAGTTATTTACTCAAGTTATTTACTCAAGTTATTTACTCAAGTTATTTACTCAAGTTATTTACTCAAGTTATTTACTCAAGTTCTCTTTCTAACTTTGTTATATCGAACCATACTCTGAAAAGTTCGTCTTTTCCTGTATCCTTGATGTCAATTTCTACGGATTGAGTCAGTGTAGCTTTAATTGTTTCCCATTCTTCCCTGCGGATATCAACAATTTCCCAGGGGCCGGCAGAACTGTCTTTTACTCTGTCCCGGGAAAGCTGTAACAGCAGGTGTTTCTTTTCTGCAGGAGTAAGATCTTCAATACCCCTTATTTCAGACTCTTTCACTGTAGCCTTCCCCATTTTGGATTGAACTGCCATGTTTTCTCCAGATTCGTCTTTGATTCTTTTTTCCATGAATTCACCTCCCTGCCTGGGTTAGAATGTTCAGGGCGTGGGCCTGAAGGTCCTTGGGTCAAGGTAAATATTTCTCTGGCAGTAGCTGCAGATAGTCTCAAGGTGTTTTCCTGCAAGAAGAGCTCTCTCCACCTCTTCTTCCGGGGTGATATACTGGGTCATTTCCTCTCCGCAGTAAGGGCATTTTATCTTCAGCCAGTCCAGTTTCGTAAGCTGCCTTATATTCTGTATGAGCTTTCCCAGAGCATCCTCATAGTTTTCAGGGTAAAAATTAATCGGCTGGAGATGGTGTATAAGGATAGGCAGTTCAACTCCTGCCTCTGCCAGCGGAATTATTAACTGGTCGGCTCCTACAGCCAGCCCGATCTCCTGATTCACCTCCGGGGATAACATTCCTTCCTGTGTGATGATCGGGATAACGCAGTCTGACTGCCGGATGCCAAAACGTATTCTTTCAGCCAGGGAAAGAATTCGAGCTTTTCTATACAGGGACGAGAAGCTCTCCAGTTCCACTGTCCAGAGAGTCCGTGCCAGTTCCTGGGCAAGCGGTTCGTCCTGTTCGCAATGAGAAATGTAAACCTTTGTGATCATGCCTGCTGTACTTGACCTGTTATTATCTGGTTTTTCCGGGTTTATGTTCGGTCTCCGGTTCAGGTTCAGGTATCGGTTCGGGTGAAGGAACCGGCTGCGGTTCCGGATAAGGTATTGGCTCCGGCTGTAAAGATGGTTTTTTGTCTTCTTTTCCCAAAAATAACTCCCCCTCTATCAATAACACTACTTTCTGAACAATTTATTTTCCTGGTGGTTTGCTTTGTTATTTTTCTATTTCACGTTGCTAAATTTGCTCCATTGAGGATAAGCTCTTAATAACCTGCCTTATTGAGAACCCGGTTGTCAAGTTTTTTTGATTAGCAATACCGAACCATGCAGTATGCAGGAACCATGCAGTTCCGGACTCATAGTTTAATCAGAGGCTAACATGACACTTGTGGCTTTAATTACTGCGTAGACCTCATGCCCTTCTTTCAAACCCAGCTTTTCAGCGGAACTTTTTGTGATAATGGAAGTGATCTCGGTGCCACCCGGAAGTTCGACTACGATTTCCGAGTTAACTGATCCGTGTGTTATGCTTTTGACTTTACCTTTAAGGACATTGCGTGCGCTTATTTTCACTCTTATCCTCCGATTCAGGTTTTTATTTATTAATCAATATGGTTAGTCTTGTGAATTAAAGAAGCATAGGAATCTGGTTTCCTGAACTTAGTTACTGAATCCTAAGACTTCATTTCTATAGTTACGGATTTGGTCTTTTCACCCGTGCAAAGAATGCATATCCCCGAAAAATCCCCTTCTGCTGAAAAATGGAAATATACAAAATAGAACATATAGGCATATCATATTCTGCAAAACTATTAAAAAAATATTCAGATTACTGCGAATCAAACTGCAGCTTAAACAAAAGATATATTTAAATGACGCATCTTCCCATGTAATCAGTTTACGAGGCATATAATGAAAATGAAAATTGCATCTATAGGCATGGTTTTACTCCTTACCATAGGGGTTATAACCGTGGTCTCCTTCTCGCTTGGCTGTACTGAGCAGGAAGAAACTCCTGATAAACCTGCAGAGAACACTACTGTTGAACCCGCAGAAAACACTTCTGTTGAACCTGCAGATAACACTTCTACCGAATCCGCAGAAAGCACCCCTGCCAAACCTGCAGAAAGCACACCTACCGAACCTGCAGAAACCACTATCCCGGAACTCGAACCAATTTCTGCCGATGCTATTACCGGTATTGAATGGCAGTGGGCCAGTTTCCAGGACTCTGATAGCCCTGAAAACCAGATAATGGTTCCTTACTCTGAGAACTATACGCTTGCCTTCTCCCCTGACGGTACATATCATATCAAAGCCGACTGCAACAGCGGAAGTGGAACCTATACTCTGGAAGGAAACAACTTAACCCTTGGTCCGGCTGCCATTACGCTTATGGCA
>NZ_JJQL01000073.1:0-16633 GCF_000979975.1 Methanosarcina sp. 1.H.A.2.2 | reverse complement strand
TAGATCGCTCGTCGGCAGCGTCAGATGTGTATAAGAGACAGGTGTGGGGTCAGTAGCTCTGGAGAATGGACAGCTTGTCCTGTATCCTGGAAACGAAGGGGACAAAATGTTCTTTACAAATGGAGGACAGGCTGAGCAGTAAAGTTTAATTTAAAAGGGAATTCAGTAGATAGAGGCTCGAAGATTTATGGGGCCTTTTTTCTATTTTTTATGAGATGTTGGGGTCTTCAATTCATGATGGTAAGTCACTGTAGTGTGAATTCATAAGTAAGTATTGATATGGCGATATTGAAAGAGCCTACAAAAAATAAATTTTTTGACAATCTATTTTTCTCCTTGCGCTCTTCATCTTCAGTATCATAATTTGCCCTTACCCGGTCCCAAAAGCAAGGTCTCCCTTCAGGAATGCTGTGACAGCTGCAAGAATAAAAATTCCCGCATCGATAAAAAGTAAACTCTTCATCCGCCCAACAGTTTCATTTATTTAAAGATGAGGATGTAATAGTTTATTGGTGGGTTCAACTCTTTTTGCAGGAAACTGGTCATTTATTTCAGTCGAATACCCTACAGCTTTCTGCAGGATGTTCCCGTGCAATTTTGATTTGAAGTTTCCCTTCATGTTTTCTGAAATTCCATCCAAGGAAGTCAAAACCATAATCAATATGAGTAATAAGAGTCTTTTCTTCCGATAATTCCAGACTTCTTTTTTTAAGAAAGGCGCTGATCAGTTCCTTAATTTCTCTGACTAATTCTTCAGAGCTGGCAGTGACCACAAAATCATCAGCATATCTGACAAAGTTTACCTCGTTTTGACATCTCACTATAGAGTTGTCTTTCTCACTTTTACCTGTACTGTATTTGGTAAACAACAAGTGTTCGATGCTGTCTAAAGTTATATTCATCATAATAGGCGATATGATTCCTTCTCGCAGAGTTTCAGTTTTTTTTGGGTTCTGATGATATTTAGAAACAAAAACTGCCTTAAGAAATTGATTCCTAACAGATCTTTCTCTCAAAATATTGTTTATTAGCCATTGATGGTTGATTTTGTCGAAACAACCTTTGATGTTCCCTTTCAGGATCCATTGTGCAGAGTGTTTATTGCAGAGACAGGTAAACATCTGTTCACAAGCATCATGTGAGCTTCTTATTTTGGTTTGTGCTGTAGACCATATTTCACCATCGACTCCAGCCGTTTTCTTGCTTTCATTCCGGGTAACTGTCCTTACCGTTAATGTCTCTGAATTACTTATATTCATAAGTTTGCCCCAATTATCTACTGTCAACAATAAATGTATAAGCAAAAAAGTTATACCTCTATTGTTTTTGTGTAATGTATACAATATACGGTGTCAATTGTATTTAATTATTTTGAGTAAGTTCTGGGCTAATCGGAATGGGGTATTCAACCTGCCCTCTTTCATCCGAACCTGCTTACCCCCTGTCTCCGGTCTGTTAGAGTTTGATCTATTTTTTATTAATTATCCAAAGTAACTGGAATCGTATCCCAGTTATTATTGTTCCGAGCGAAGCGAGGTTGGTCCTTTTTGCCAGGCAAGATTAAAAAATTATATAAAAGACATTAATGCCTGAAAAAAGGTGTTGCTTCTATTTTATTCATTAAATTTAAGGGCAAACCGCTCTCCTTCTTCGAGCGTGGGTGGACATGGTATCCGAGCTATGAAACTGGAACCCCGGCAATGAGCAAAGATCAAAGCCGAAAAACCTACCCTCTGCTTGATGTTCAATTGATCTGAAAATCCGGGGTCCATTTTTCAGTCCCTCAAACCTTCTTGTCACGAAAACCGAAATCTTCACATGCTCCTAAAAATACTCCCAAAATTGAAATTTCGTGGTTGGTAATTTTTTAAAGCTCTGATATTGCCACATGTGAAGCCGCTTCAGAACTATTACTTTTCTTCCCCTATCCTCCATCTTCCATCCTCCCCATCCTCCCCATCCTCCCTATCAGATTCCAACAACTTTAAAAGGAATGCCCATTATCAAAATGTGAATTTCAGTGCTTACGATCAGGGTTAACAATTCCCTGATTTACTTCTTAAAATACCGGGTTGTTTTCCCCGGACCTTCAATCCTACAACTTAATGAGAGATTAAAATGGAACTCGACGAAGTCATAATCACACGGGCAATTTTTGAAGAGTATTCTAAAACCTTCCTTGACTACACTGACATCGATGTAGCACTTATAGGAGGGGGACCTGCAAACCTGGTGGCTGCAAAGTACCTGGCTGAAGCCGGGGCAAAGGTTGCCATTTATGAGCAGAAGCTGTCTCTCGGGGGCGGCATGTGGGCCGGTGGCATGATGTTCCCGCGCATAGTTGTGCAGGAAGAAGCCTGCCACGTCCTGGACGACTTCGGAATCAGGTATATGGAGTACCAGCCCGGGTATTATGTGGCAAATTCCGTAGAATCCGTCGGGAAGCTGATTGCAGGAGCGACTTCGGCAGGAGCTGAGGTCTTTAACCTTGTGAGCTTTGAGGACGTCATGATCCGGGAGAACGACAGGGTTACTGGAATTGTCATCAACTGGGGCCCTGTCACAACACAGCGCCTGCACGTGGACCCTCTCATGATCCGCACAAAACTCGTTATCGACGGGACCGGGCATGATGCAGTTGTCTGCAACACGATTCTCAGGAAAATCCCTAACGCAAAGATCGGAGAACTCGGGATGCTCGGGGAAAAGCCAATGTGGTCTGAGGTCGGCGAGCGCCTGGCTGTGGACGCAACCCAGGAGATCTATCCCGGGCTGATTGTCGCAGGCATGGCCGCAAATGCCGCAACCCGTGCCCCGAGAATGGGCCCTGTCTTCGGAGGCATGCTCCTTTCCGGCGAAAAGGCTGCAAAACTTGCCCTTGACAGGCTTAAAATGATCTGATATTTGCCTGAAGCAAGCCGAAACCCCCCAAAAATCGGGTTTTTACCTGTTCAGAATGCCGGAAAACAGAAAACTTCCCTCTTCTTGGAAAAGTCTCCTGCTTTTTCCGGCAAAAACTTTATATAAATAAACTCCTTCTATAGGTTGCTTCAAACCTGAAGTACCAGACCCTGTGGCCGGGGTAGGGTAGAGGTTATCCTGTGGCCCTGTGGAGGCTACGATCCGAGTTCGATTCTCGGTCCCGGCCCTAAAACTATTTTATAATTGTTTTTCTTCTCTTCTGTGTACGGTGTTTTTCTGCAGCAGTGTTTTTTATATCATTTCTAATGTCTATTTTATAATCCGCTCTTAATCTACCCTTAATCTGCTCTATATTACAGTTACCTTACACTATGTTTCTATAACTCTGTTGCATCTACCAATCGCCTGTATCTAATATCCGATTGCACTGTATATGCTTCCAACTTCATATGCTTCCAACTTCAATTATCAACAAAGGAAACGAGAACTGATATGAAAGCACTCATCATAGACGGTTATGTGGACGAGCCCGCCTGCCTCGGGGTTCCTCCATACTTTTCCCCTTACGCACGGTATATAGCAGGAGCTCTTAGAGAGCGCGGGCTTTCCGAAAATGACATTCACTACCTGACCATCGATACCCTGAGGGAAAACCCGCCCGGGGCTGGCGAGCTTATAGGCAAGGCAGACCTTCTGGTCATTATTGCAGGCATGACCGTGCCTGGAAAATATCTTCGGGCATCCCCTATCACGCCTGGAGAGATCGAAACTATCTTTCGGGCTGCGAGCGGGGTAAAGGTCATAGGCGGCCCTATCAGGCTCGGTTTCAGCAGCGAAGGCGGAAGGGCTGCAAAGGGGACGGAAAGCGGGATAAGCCTGGGAGAAGCCGTGCTTGCAAAAATGGATGTCGAGGCTTTTATTTACGATCTCTTTGAGGGAGGGGCTGGCGGGAACGGATACAGTGGAAGCAACGGAAGCTTTCCTGCAAAGCTGAAAGCCCCGGAATCCATTGACCACCGTTTCAGGACAACAGCCGAGATAGGGCGCTGGGGGTCGAAAGGAGCTTTTTTGATCCGGCAGCACCCGGACTACCCTTACTGTATGTGCGAGCTTGAAACTTACAGGGGCTGCGGCAGGCAGATCCACTGTTCTTTCTGCACCGAGCCATTTTATGGGGCTTCGGATTACAGGCCTGTAGAGGATGTTGTCTCCGAAGTTTCTGCACTTTATTCCCATGGAGCCCGCTATTTCAGAATAGGAAGGCAGCCTGACCTTTTTTCTTACCACGGGACCGATGCCGGAGGACCTGTCCCTAAACCCGTTCCCGAGGTTCTTGAAAGGCTTTACCGTGGAATCCGGAATTCCGCACCTGAGCTTTCCGTGCTTCATATGGACAACGCAAACCCGATAACCCTTGCAGCATACCCCGAAGAGTCAGAGCAGATTCTGAAGACGATTATCAAATATCACACCCCCGGAGATGTAGCAGCCTTTGGGATGGAGACTGCTGACCCCGTGGTGATTGCAGCAAATTCCCTCAAGGCGACTTCCGAAGAAGTTTTTGAGGCGATCAAACTGGTAAACAGGCTTGGGGCCGTGCGCGGGGCAAATGGGCTCCCGGAAATTCTTCCTGGCATTAATTTTGTACACGGGCTGATGGGTGAGACGAAAAAAACGTTCCAGCTGAATTATGATTTCCTTCAGCAGGTGTTTGATTCAGGGCTGCTTCTCCGAAGGATTAATATCCGGCAGGTTATGGCATTTCCCGGAACTCCAATGTACGGAAGGGACGAAGCAACCAGGAAGCACAAGAAACTCTTTCTGGACTATAAGGAACAGGTCAGGAAGAACATCGACCTTCCAATGCTCCGGCGGGTCGTGCCGGAAGGAACGGTACTGAGAGATGTAATGTGCGAGGTGCATGACAGAGGGGTCACTTTCGGGAGGCAGCTTGGCTCTTATCCTCTACTTGTGGGAGTTCCTGCCCTCCTTCCTCTGCGAAAATTCACGGATATTACTGTCACAGGACACGGAATGCGTTCGATTACCGGGATTCCCTATCCCCTGCATATAAACACCGCATCTCCTGCCCTTATCCGGGAAATTCCGGGCATCGGCAGAAAAGCGGCTGATTCTATAGCTGCCGGAATTCCTTATATTGACAGAGAGGATTTTCTCAGGAGAGTAAATGAGGGAGAAAAGGTTATCAGTTTCATCGAAATTTGATACTCTAAAGTACTCTGAATCTGAGATTCTTAATCTGATGCTCTGAATCTGAGATTCTTAATCTGATGCTCTGAATCTAATGCCTGAAATCTGATGCTTTGAATCTGAGACTCCAAATCTGAGACTCTAAATCTGATTTCTTTCTTCTTTTTCTTTATTTTTTCGGCATTCCACTATTTCTGGTATTTTTTACACATCTGCGTCCTGAAATCGGAAAATTTTATTCAGGAAAATCCTTTTTCAGCCTGACAACATCTCCGATTTCCGGATCTTAAAGGTCCGAATCTTTCAAATAAACAGCTATTTATTCAATCCCGAATCATTTTAAATGGGATATTTAAGGGGGAGTTGCTTGAGCGAGAGCGCAGAAAATTTATATAGAGTAAAGATTGCTTTTCAGTTGAGCTTTATTGTATGGGTCATGATTGGAATTTTCATGTTTTATGCTACTTTTGAGGCGCAGTCAAGAATGCTTGGGACATTTTTACTCCTTTTTTCAGTTATCCTTTTCACACCTTTTCTGCCTGATGGAAAAGATTATGAAGAATTTAAAAATCTGGACGACTACAAAAATCTGGAAGGATATAAGGAAGAACCATTCGAAGAAGCATGATTTTTTCCTGCAAGACCCCTGGAACACTGATGATAAGGATCATAGATATGATAATTACTGTATCCGTTGGGTCGTGCAGGAGAAAGGGCTTTTCGTCCGCAAAAAGGAAAAGTTTCTGTCTGTAGTTCCTGCAACATCTCAGATACAGGAACACTCCAGAACGCAAGCTCTCTCTCCTTATGCACCAGCCGGGTGTCTCCTTAGCTTGCTTAATTTTTCTCAGGCTTCGGCGACTCCCAGGATTCGGGCAAGCTCCAGGCCCTCGGTTCCTATGGCTGAGAGTTCGCTTGAAGCTTCAGATTTCGAAACGTATTTTTCGGTCCGGACGCTTCCAGGCTCCTCCATTTTAATTGTAACTTCCCCTTTAGTGTATCCCCTTTCAATGCATTCCCTTACGAGCTTCCCATATATACCGGCTATAAGCTTCAGGCAATCAAACACAATGTTCTCTTCAACAGCGTTTTTGCCGTCCAGCAGGACCTGCCTGAGCCTTCTGGACTTGACGGATTTCGTGAAGAACTCTTTGAGCTTTACCATGAACATATAGAGAGCTTCCCTGTCTATAAGGGGAGCCAGTTTTTCGTCTCCTGTTATATCATGGTCTCCATACAGGATCCGTAAAGTCCTGTCATCTGCAGAGAGTGTGAATATGTGCTCTGCATCCTTGTCTTGAAGCACTGTTTTGACGCTGTTTCCTTCGTACTCGATATTCGTAATATGGAAATCGGATACATCCATCTTCTTTACTTTTTCTTCCCTGGACAGAATCCCACTCTTTGCCCATACAGGCAGAGTGAGTTCCCGAAGGTCCTCAACTTTTAGTGCACCGTGCGCAAAGTTCAGTTCAAACTCGTACTGTACGCCGTTAACTGAACTTACCTGCCTTCCTTTCAGTTCTTTGTCTTCAGCTGAAGCATAATAGGCATTTTCGGCCCCATATATGCTTGTTTCAAAAAAAGGGCTGAGGGTTGCGAGTATCCTGGTTTCAAGCTGCTGCACTTCCATAAGTGCCTGCCTGTTTAGCCTATCAATGTCTTCAAGCCTTTCATTCTTTTTTAACATGGATACAGTTGAAGAGGTCTCAATTGTTCTTGCTTTAATTTCAAGAATCTCCTCTGACTCTACTCCCTGCACACGTTCTTCCATATAATCAATGAAGTCTTTCTGGAACTTATCTATCTCCTCGAGTCTTCTCTGAGAGATTGCTTTCTCTTCCTTATTCCCCTGCTTTATCCCCATAATTGATTTTTCGAGAGGTATTGCTTCTTTTGAAATCCTTATGAAGTCCTGCAGATCCTGGATAAAATCCCTCTGAACAGGAAGTTCCGTAGAGTCCTGAAAGGTATACTTCATTTTAAATTTCCCCCTGTAGCATAAAAAAGTCTTTTGTTAAATTATGTTTCTTCACATTTAAATCTGTGAGCATATACTTTTTATATAGATATATTTTTTTACAATGATGCATACTCTTCATAATAGTATATACTCTTCATACTGGTATATATTTTTTTGAATAATATATACTTTCTTGAATGGCAATCTGACTCCTTCAATTTCCAGTATTTTTTTTCATTACTTCCAAATAACTATTCTAATGCTAGGCGATCATATTTTCAGATTCTCTTTGTGTTTTTCTTAAAAAACACCTGGCTTTTTAAATATTTAATTTTTTAAAAATAATTATTATTATCCATAATTTTTTCATATGGGATTATATTTAGTGTCTAATATTTTTTAGAAAGATTTATATCAAATATTTGCATAAGTTACATCATATTATCGTCACAGGATAATATAAAAAGACATATACTATATTAAATGTTGAATATTAATTATCCATATGAATTTGCCTGTTGGCGAATTTGCTGCTTGAAATTAATAGTATATGTCTGATGCACCGGGCTGACTGTTCAGCCCTGGTAATAAAAACGGTGTTGATTCACAATTCCCCTGCTGCGCAAAAATTAATGGGGTTAATGCTTGCCGCTCCAGAGGTCGAGGCTACCACACTCCTGCCATAAAAGGGATTGGAGAAGTGCTGGCTTTCTTATCTACTAATCGAGGATAAAATTGATCAGATTAATTAAGTTCAGGAGGTGAGGTGGGAAGCAGTTTTATTAATAATAACTGTAAAAAAACTGTAAATTTCCTACAGTCTTGTTTTATTTACTTTCTAAGAATGACTAAATTTCAGTATTTATAGACTGTTTATAGGATTGTATTATAACTAACTGGATCTGCTACAACTCGCTAACTTTAAAATATTATTTAGTAAAAGATAATATTCAAGGTAGAAATATCGACTTAAATTGAACATTTGCGGAATCTAGGTGCAGAATATGAAACAAAAATTAATACTATTTAGTGCGCTGCTAATTATGTTCCTTTTAGCAGGAACAGCAAGTGCAATTGAAGATATAGAGGATACAGATGCTGTATCGACTTTGGTGACCGTTCCGAGCGTTAGTATCGCCTACAACGATACCGGTCCTTTCAAGATGGGAGACGTTGTAAAGATAACTGCGACCTTCAGTGAACCTGTCATTTATGCACAGGTAAAGGTTGATAACAGCGTTCTTGCCCCCGTTAACATGACCAATATGACCTACATCGGTAACACCGACTGGTCTTATAGTTATAATGTTCCGGGCGGTATAGACAATTCGGTGGACGTGACAATATATGGATTCATCTTAGGTGACTATGTTGAGGCAATTGATCCTGACGCCTTTGTGGTTGACAACGAAGCTCCGAGAATTAAGATCTTTGAACCGAGCTCCACTGTTTACAATACAAAGGATGTAGTCTTTGATTTCGGTGCTTTCGATAAACTGGATAATATAATTGACTACGCCATCTACATCAACGGTACCCAGAAAAAAACAGGGACTATAAATTCTAACGGATATGCAAAATATGAGACTGAGCTGGATGATGGCTATTACCCCTGGGAAATCACACTCGAGGATGATGCCGGAAACAAAGGTACCAGTGGTGTCAATGGCACTGACCTGTATGTGGACACCAAAGCCCCGAGCGCGACACTTATTTCTCCAGCAGACCTTGCCGTCGTCAGCATAAATAATTCTCTCTTTGCATTCAATTTCACCTCGCAGGATGATTTATCTGCCAAGTATAACCTGCCCCTGTCTTACCAGCTGTACATCGACGGAGAATCTGTTGGTGTTATCGGCTCCGGAAACATGCTCTCAGGGGAGTATGCAGAAATTCCATATGTAAACCAAACTGATGGCGCTCACAACTGGTCCGTTTATATCGAGGATATGGCAGGAAACAGCGTTACGAGCGAAGTCCGGAAATTCTATGTGAACTTTGGAGGACTTGACGTCTCCCTCATTTCTCCGAATGGTGGGTTCGTTCCTGCAAACCCGGAATTTAATTTCAGTGTTTCAGGAGGTGCAGGGCTGCCTTTCGATTACGAACTGCTCATTAACGGCACAAAAGTAAAGAACGGCACGTTCATTGTTGGTGAAGATCCGATAAACTACTATTCAGTAACTGCAACGGTGGAAGACGCAACTGAAATACCCTGGACCGTGCGTATTACCGACTGTGCAGGCACCGTCTATGAACCTATCCCACTTTCGTTCTCTGTTGATACTGAAGCCCCTGCTGCTGTGGCAAACCTGGGTGTTTTTGACGCACTGAGCAATACTACGTGGTACTATACGTATGATGAACCAGGACTTTACGTTGGCTGGGATAAAAACACCGAAGAAGACCTTTACGATGGATTAGACGCTTACTATGGAGTGCCATATGTGGTCTTCATCAGCGCATCCGAGCCCTCGAACATTTCTGAAATGGAACTGGCAGTACCTGTAACTACAATCTATGATGCTGGTAATTACATGTATATGTATATTGGAGAGTATGGCGGAGAACCTCTTGTCTACGGTAAGGACTACTGGGTGGCTGTTATTGCCCTGGATAGGGCTGGTAACTACAACGAAAACGTTTCCGTTTTCGGCCCTGCCCAGACATACGAAGACCTGACCCTCACACTTGATGCCGGCTGGAACCTGAAATCCGTGCCTAAGAATCTGGCTACATTCAATGCTGGTGTAGATTCGGTCTTTGGAGAATCCAGCACAGTAATTTACTGGAATGGCAATTCCTGGGAATTCCCGACGATCATCGAACCATGTAAGGGTTACTGGGTCTACACTCCGGAAGCTGACATGAGAAATGTAAAGTTCAAGCCAATGTCAATTGACAGCACAACTCCAGATGTACCTCCATCTCTCGATCTTGCTCCCGGCTGGCAGATGATAGGGCACACCTCTACAGTGCCTGTACACTGGGCCGAGACTCTGGGTTCATTGCAGGGCCTTCTGGGTGTAGAATATAAGTTCTCCAACATCATCACGTATTCTCAAAATGAAGGTTGGGGAGGCACAATCTCTCTTGGAATCTTAGACCTGGCCAAAGGGGCAGATCCTCAATACGCATATCCGGTTGAAGCACTTCAATCTGAGGGCTTAATGGTCCCAGGACAGGGATACTGGATCTTCATGAAGGAAGACGGTACCTATGCTTCCATCGAAAGCGTGGCTATCTACAATGAGCCTGTGTAAGGGGTGAAATTTAGAAAACAAGTAACTTTTCAGCCAGTTCAGGCTGAAAGGTTCTTTTTCTTTTTTCTTGTTTGCGTAGCAATTGGAGGTAAATCATGAACAGGATGTTAAAAAATAGTTTATTAGGAACAGCTGTACTGATGTTATTTTTCTTAACAGCTGCTCATACAGGTATGGCAGGGGAAGAAGTCCCGGTCCCTCTGCTCCCAATGACAGTGCAGGGAGTTGCCCTGATTGATGGGGCTCCGGCTCCCACAGGCACTGTTGTTGCAGCTTACCTTAATGGGGCGCAGGTAGAAGATTTTCGTGTAAATACTTCTTCTGGAGATTTCTATTTATTGATTTCCGGAGTAGCCGAAGATGAAGGAAAACCCGTTACCTTTACAATTGGTGGAAAGGATTCGGGAAAAAGTTTTGACTGGGAATCCGGAAAGCTGGTCTCATCCGTCGAACTTTCGGTCGGTGTTGTAGCTGATTCCGGGAGTTCTAAAAAGAGCTCAACTTCCGGAGCGGGCTCCGGAGCTGAGGTCATTGAAAGTTCAGTCCCTCAAACGAATGTAACAGTTCAGGAAAAAACGGTCCCGGAAAATACAGGTGTCGATTCAGGTGATGATGCCGGGGTCGAACAGACTGCAGAGTCTTCTGAAGATTCCTCTGAAACTTCCTCTGAACCAGAAAGTGCTCCAGGTTTCCCGATTATTTCTGCGGTTGCTGGCATAGTTCTGCTCACTTTCGGATCAAATCTCGGGAGGGAATCGAGAAGGAAGCCCTGAAAGATCTTTCTAAAAGGATCTGCACGGGTAACGTGAAAATCTCAAGGTGATATGGTGACCATCAAGGACAAATACTTAAGAATTTTATCGTGCCTGGTTATTCTGGTACTGGGCATATCCCTTGTTCCGGTTGCATCTGCCAGCACTATTCCTTCTATTCCCAACACATTTGAAGGAAAGCTGATTACAGACGGTGCAGATGTGCCCGCAGGAACTATAATTTCGGCTTATATAGATTCCAAGTTTGCTGGCAGTAATCCTATCAATGAGGCAGGAAAATACAGCGTGGGAGTCTCGGGTGCCGAGGAGGATAATGGAAAGAAGATAGTCTTCAAGCTGGGTCTCGTTGAATCCCCTGTTTCCGTGACTTACCAGCACGGCGCTGCGCCGGTGAAAGGACTCGATCTTACTTTTGAAGGGGAGTTTGTACCTCCAGTTATCGAAACTTGCTCTGCATCCCCTGTATACATCCTGAATGACGGAGAGGATTACTCAACTATCAGGGCAAAAGTCTCGGATGACTTGTCCGGGGTTTATTTAGTAACCATCGATCTCACCCCCATAGGCAGAGAAGTGGTTGAATTGACTTCCGAAAGCGGAGGCATTTACACCTGCAATGTAGGCAGTACTCTGGCAGGAGAGTTTAAACTCCCCCTTACAGCTACGGATTACTTTGGGAATAAAGTTACAGATAATGATAGTATCTCAATCACCGTAGTAAATGAAGATGAACTCACAATAAGGTACGGAGGAGCTGACAGGATCTTCTCTGCCGAAGAAATCCAAAATATTGTAAATGATTATCAGATATCCAGCGGGATTAAATACGCAATTCTGAATATTTACTTTGCTAACGGGTGGGATCGGATATGAAACGGCCTGAGTTTAAAATTGCTTTTGTGCTGCTCCTGACCCTGGTCTTATGCGCGGTACCGGCTTCTGCGGGCAGTGCAGAAAGGACTCTTCCTTCTTCAGTTAACACCAATGAGGAGTTTCAGGTAACGGTTAATGTAGCCGATTATGGTGCAGCCGGTCAGGTTCTTGAAAAGCTTCCTGCAGGTTTCACATACGTCAGCTCAACCCTTCCTGAAAAAGCTGTAACTGTAAACGGCAACAAGGTTTCCTTCCTGCTGATGACTGAAAAGAGGTTCAGCTACACCCTTAAAGCTCCTGCGTCAACCGGCACATACCAGTTCGTGGGTCTTTTAAGGGATATCAACAAAACTGAATTCTCTGTCCTCCCTGCCAGTTCTTCCATCAAGGTCATAACCTCCGGAGGTTCAGGCGGCGGTTCACATAGCTCAAGCAGCAGTTCAGGCGGCGGAGCTGGAGGTTCCCCCGAACTCCAGAGCAATGTAGAGACTAAAGAGCTGTCCCAGGCGTTCGTCACCGCTGGAAAACACGTAAGGTTCGATTTTCCAAAAGGTGTAACCTGCATAAGGTATGTGGAGTTTGACGCCAAGAAAACTCTCGGAAAGATCACTACTATTGTCGAAATGCTGAAAGGCCAATCCAGGCTGGTTTCGAGCCTGCCCGAAGGCACGGTTTATAAGAACGTGAACATCTGGGTGGGTTCGGGAGGAATCGCAAATTCTGACAATCTCGAAAACGCAGTTATTGGTTTCAGAGTCGACAAGACCTGGCTTGAGGAAAACGAGGTTGATGCGGATTCGTTAAACCTCTGGTACTATGACAAGTCATGGAGCAAACTTGATACCAGGAAATTAGATGAGGACAGCGACACTTACGTCTACTTCGAAGCCAAAACCCCTGGGTTCGGACCCTTTGTAATTGTTGCACCCGGTAAAGATGGATCTGGTTCGATAGAGGTCGAGCCTGTTCCTACTGAAACCTCGGAAAATGATGTGGCTTCCAAACCTGGAAATCCGTCAAGAGGCGGCTGGCGTTCGATACCTGGTTTTGAATATACAGCTGTTCTGGGAACAGTTGGAGCCGCATACTGCGTCCTGAGAAGGAAGTTCTAAATGCCTAAATAAATTCCCAGTTTGAAGCAGCATCTAAAGCTGCTTATTTTTTTTCTTTCCCGAATTGCGCCTCGCCCGAATTGCGCCTCGCCCGAATTGCGCCTCGGGAGTACGCGGTCCGTTTCGCTTCGCTCAAGCGGACTATTTTATGGATCATAGCAGTGAGCTTTGCTCGTTCAAGCGGACTAAATTGCAGATATTTCTTTCCCGTGCAACATTATTCGCTGTATCATGTCGTTCTTGTCACGCTCGACGCAGGAAAGCGGCCTTTCCCAAAAGACAATAAAGAGAAAAGAAAAGGAAGAATAAAAGAAAAAAAGCCGGAAATTAAAAATGGAGTAAAAATCTGGGGGATGAAGTCAAAAAGGGATTAAATTGTACCTGGGAAATACTATTTCCACGTATGTTTTTATTGATTTTTACTGCGATTTCAGCCTCTTATTTCTTCCTTCTTCTATTATCTTCCTTCTTTTTTCTGCTTTTTTTGAAGGGCCTCCAGGCAAGCTGGCGGAGGCACCATATATTTACCTGTGGATTAAATAGCGGTTTTCAGGGTATAAGGAAAGTATTTTTCGGGCCAGGCAGGCATTTCTATAATTCTCGTTTTCTCTTAACACCATCAGAAATTTGCCTGTTATTTTTTCTTGCGGGCAAACGAGACGGCTTCAGCCCTGCAAGGAATAGGAGAGAAAAACAAAATATTCCAGTTTCGGATAGCTTCGGATATTCTGAGTAATACCAACCGATTAATCTGGAAACACCAAAAATCAGCAAAAAGAACAAAAAGAGAAAAAAGGAACGAAAAAGGGATAAGAACGACTCATGAAGGCAGACATATCTTAATTAATTATAAAAATATACACCAGTCGGGATTCGAACCCGAGTTCGAGCGTTGGCAACGCCCGGTGATGACCGCTACACTACTGATGTACGAGGCTGGCAGGGTGTCCTGCTACTCTTTTAGCTATATACTTTCTTATTTATTAAGTTGACCCCCGGAGATATTTTGTATGTCCGGGTCCCGGGAAAAAATCCGCTTTAGTTACGGATATAAGGGTTTTTTCATTTGTCTGTCAGATCTGTTCTTTTTGCTTTTACTGTTTTTCTTTTTCTTTTCCTTTTCCTTTTCCTTTTCCTTATTCTTTATTCTTTATTCTTTGATCAGGATCTATTCCCTGTACAGTTTTGGGGAATTGTGTTTTATATTATCAAGCCAGTATAGATTGGCATCTTTCGTGAGCTGGCAACTAAGTATTTATCTCTGAAATATATCTATCTCTAAAATATATCGGTCTCTGTACCGGCCATCTCACTTTGATATTAAATTTTATGAGTGATGGGTTTTGAGCGAGCTTGAAAAACTGATAAACCTTGCAAAAAATGCAGCCGATAAAATCCGGAAGCATAACTTTGTGCGCGTAGTTTCACATAATGATGCTGACGGGCTGACTTCAGCCGGGATCATGGCCCAGGCCCTGCTGCGGGCAGGCATCCGTTTCCAGCTTTCAATAGCAGGAAAACTGGATGAGTCTGTGATCGAAGAAGTGAACAATAGTATCTCTCAGGGAGAACTTGTCATTTTCTGTGATATGGGCAGCGGACAACCTGAACTTATAGGTAAGGTGGCGGCTGATGTAGTGGTGCTTGACCATCACCAGCCAGTAGGGCAGTCCCCTGCAAAAGCCGTGGTAAACGCCCATATGGTAGGAATTGACGGGGCAACGGATATCTCGGCTTCAGGCACCTGCTATCTTGTAGCCAGGGAACTTGGGACAGGAAATCTCGACCTTGCAGGGCTGGCAATTGCAGGTGCAGTCGGAGACAGGCAGCTTTTCCAGACTGCCAATGCCTTTATTCTGGAAGAAGCCTTGAAAGCAGGAGTTGTATCTATCAGGAAAGGGCTGAAGGTAGGGGATGGAAACCTTGCGGAGGTGCTCGCATACAGCACAGAACCTTTCCTGGATATAACCGGCTACCCTGAGAAAGCAGCGGAATTCTTAAACCAGCTTGGGCTCTCCGGAAACATTGAAAACCTGTCTGCGGAAGATATATCAAAACTTGCCAGCGCCATTGCCCTGAAACTTGTCAGACAGGCAAGCCCCGAGGCAATTGAAGCCGTCATAGGAGATATCCTCCTGCTGAACCGGGAGCTGGTGCACAATGTCTATGATTTCATCTCCATTCTCAATACCTGCGGGAAGCAGAAGGTTTACGGGCTTGCCCTGGCTCTCTGCCTGAAAGACTCAACTATTGTCAATGAAGCCCTCTCCCTTACAAAGGAGCATGAAAAGAACCTTGCCCTGGATATCCGGAAAAATGTGGAAAAAATTCGCAAAGGGGAGAATATCTGGTACATCAACACGGTTGATGCCCTTTCCACAGGAAGTCTTGCCACAACCGTAGTCAGATACCTCCACCCCGAACTCCCGTTCATCTGTTTAAACGAGTCCGAGGGAATCCAGAAGGTTTCTGCCAGGGGTACCCGCGAACTTGTATCAAAAGGCCTTGACCTTGCCTTTGCCCTCAGGGAGGCTGCAGGCGCAGTCGGCGGAAGCGGAGGCGGGCATAGTGTCGCATCCGGAGCCTCAATTCCTCTCGGAAGTACGGAGGAGTTCCTGAGCATCGCAGACCGGATCATAGGAGACCAGCTCAGGAAAAACGCCGGTGGGAAAGCAAAGTAAAGGAAATTTAAAGCAAGGAAATTAAGCCGGAAAATGATGCGGCAGAAAGCTAAGCAGCAAAATCAAAGCAAAGCAAAAAGAAAAGAAAGCACGGGATTAACATAAAAAACGCATGAGGCATATTTATGAAAATCACAGGTACAATTGAGTTCCCTGACCCGAAGTCAAGAAAGTCAGCAGCCAGAATTCTGAAAGCTCTTGCCCCGGACAACCTGAGAAGTATGGAAAGCGAAATCAGCGATGAGAGGGTTGCTGTGCGGTTCCATTCTGAAAAAATTGGTTCTCTTCTTGCAACCGTTGACGATTTTCTTATGAATGTTAAAATAGGGGAAGGAGTCGAACAGACTCTGGAAAAAGAAAATAAGAGAGAAGTATAAATTAAGAACGAAAATTAAGAAAGAAAATTAAGAAAGAAAATTAAAAAAGAAAATTAATAAAATAAACGGGAAACCTGGATTCTGTTTCCCGGCTGTTGTTAAACTGCTTTTTCAATTTGCAGGCCCTTCGCGCCAGAGCCTTATAAGTTCCCCGAGTCTTTCGCTCGTTAATTCTACTCCTGTGTTCGGGGCTGGAAGACGATTTTTATATACATGTATCGCTTCCTGGAGCTCTCCTGTGCTTATGTTTTTTCCTTCATGAGAGGTTAAATCGTCCCAGGGGTTCCAGTCGCGGATTGTCCAGTTCCAGGTGCTTACAACTGTTTCGCTTCCTGTTACAGCACGGGAGGTCACAGTATAAGTTCCAGGGGAGAGAGCACTGTTGGAATAGGAACTGCTTTTAACACCGGATTCAGAACGCTTTACCACTCCGTTAAGGTACCAGTTTACAGTACTGT
>NZ_JJQL01000066.1:0-64039 GCF_000979975.1 Methanosarcina sp. 1.H.A.2.2 | reverse complement strand
CGATGCAGCTTACCAGAACCTTGAGATCTCTAAAAACGGAGCCGATATCCTTGAAGAACTCGGCTTGAAAGAAAAACAGTACTTCGCAGCTACAGCCCACCGTGCCGAAAACGTTGACAGTAAAGAACGTCTCGGTGGAATTCTTAACGGTTTTTCTCAAATATACAAAGAATTCGGCCTCCCAATTATCTTTCCAGCCCATCCCAGGACCGTGAAAATGATAGGAGAATTCGGCTTCAAAGTGCCTGAAGGCACAAGGCTGATTGAACCCCTCGGTTACCTGGAATTTTTGCAGCTTGAAAGCGGAGCCAGGCTCATCCTTACAGACAGCGGAGGCGTGCAGGAAGAAAGCTGCATCCTCAAAGTCCCCTGCGTGACGCTTCGGGACAACACAGAGAGGCCGGAAACAGTTGATGTTGGAGCTAATTTGATTGCAGGAACCGGCGAGAAGATAATTCTCTGTGCCCGGCAGATGATGGAATCAAAACCCGAGTGGGAGAACCCCTATGGAAACGGAGATGCTGCAGAGCTGACCCTCGGGAAATTACAGTAATTGAATAGATCAATTGAACACGGCAAAACGAAATCCAGTAACTTAAAATCCTCAAATTAAAATCGCAATTTTAAAATCAGAAATATTATTTTTAAAAGGTGGGAAAAGAATGTCAAAAATCTGCGTACTCGGCCAGGGATACATTGGCCTCCCTACTGCTCTTCTTTTTGCGAACAACGGCCACGAAGTAGTTGGCATTGATGTAAACAAACGTGTTGTCGATACCCTCAAAGCAGGCAAAATGCCCTTTGAAGAAAAAGGCTTCCAGGAACTGCTGGACGGAGCCATTGCCAAAAACGCCTTCAGAGCCGAGTCCCTTGCCGAAGAAGCCGATGCCTTCCTTGTAGCCGTCCCAACCCCCTTTGACTCCGAAATGCGGATGGCTGACCTCAAATACGTGGTCTCTGCCTGCGAGATGATTGTCCCCCACCTGAGAAAAGGCAACCTCGTAATCATAGAATCAACAATTCCACCCAAAACCTGTGACAAACAGGTAAAACAAATCCTGGAAAAGTCCACCCTCAAAATGTGCGAGGACTTTTACGTCTCCCACTGCCCCGAAAGAGCAATCCCAGGCAACACTCTCCACGAAATGGTCTACAACGACCGCGTAATCGGCGGCGTAGACGAAAAGTCCACCCAGCTTACAGCCGACCTTTACTCCTCCTTTGTAAAAGGAAACCTCCACCTCACAACCAGCACAACCGCCGAAATGATCAAACTGATGGAAAACACCTTCCGAGACGTCAACATCGCCCTTGCCAACGAGTTCGCCCAGATCGCCGACGACTACGGCATAGATGTCTGGAAAGCTATCGAAATCGCAAACAAGCACCCCCGCGTAAACATCTTAAAACCCGGCCCCGGCGTAGGTGGTCACTGCATAGCCATCGACCCCTGGTTCCTAACCGAAAACGCCAACAACAGCAGCCTGATCATGATGTCCAGGCAGATCAACGACTCGATGCCCCAGTATGTTTTGAAGATGGTAAAGGAGATGCTTGCAGGCATTGAGAATCCGACAATTACTGTATTTGGGATTGCGTATAAAGGAGATATTGCAGATACGAGAGCTACTCCGGCAAAGAAGTTTATCAAGCTTGCAGAGAAGGAAGGATTTAAGGTTAAGATTTATGATCCGTTTGTGAAAGAGTGGAGCTATCCGATTCTGGGATTGGAAGAGGCTGTTGATGGGAGTGATTGTATTGTGGTTTTGACGGATCACTCGGAGTTTCGGGAAATGGATCCGAGAGAGTTTTTTGGAAAACTTAAAAATCTTGGAATTATAGACACTCGAAATATAATAAATTTGAAACATTGGGAAATGGCTGGATTTAAAATAAAAACTATTGGAAAATTATAACCAGAAAAATTATCTTTGTAAAGGAACTAAGAAGAGGAGAGATAAATGGCCAAAGTTGCATTGATAACGGGAATAACAGGACAGGATGGAGCATATCTAGCCGAATTTTTACTTGAGAAAGGATATATTGTGCATGGAATTAAGCGGAGATCCTCTTCTTTCAACACTGCAAGAATAGACCACCTTTACAGAGATCCCCACGAAAGAAACATAAACTTCTTCATGCACTACGGTGACCTGACCGATTCTACAAATCTGATCCGAATTATTCAGGAAGTCCAGCCTGACGAGATATATAACCTTGCAGCCCAGAGCCATGTACAGGTTTCTTTCGAGACCCCGGAATACACAGCAAATTCTGATGGCCTTGGAACCCTCAGGCTGCTTGAAGCCATCCGCATCCTTGGCCTTGAAAAGAAAACAAAATTCTACCAGGCTTCTACCAGCGAACTTTATGGAAAAGTCCAGGAAATCCCCCAGAAAGAAACCACTCCATTTTACCCGAGAAGCCCATATGCTGCAGCCAAACTGTACGCCTACTGGATAACGATTAATTACCGGGAAGCCTACGGCATTTTTGCATGCAACGGCATCCTCTTCAACCACGAATCCCCGGTCCGCGGCGAAACCTTCGTCACCAGAAAAATCACAATGGCGGCTGCGAAGATAAAATACGGCATGCAGGAAAGGCTCTACCTTGGAAACCTTGATGCAAAAAGAGACTGGGGCTTTGCAAAAGACTACGTGGAAGCCATGTGGCTGATGCTCCAGCAAGAAAAGCCCGACGATTACGTAATTGCAACAGGTGAAACACACTCGGTCAGGGAATTTACGGAACTTACATTCAAAGAGTTAGGAATAGAGGTCATCTGGCAGGGAGAAGGGATAGAAGAAGTAGGAATCGATACCAGTACAGGAAAAATCATAGTTGAAATAGACCCTGGATATTACAGGCCAACTGAAGTAGAACTCCTCATCGGCGATCCCTCAAAAGCCAGAGAAAAACTTGGCTGGGAACCAAAAGTCAAAATGGAAGAGCTGGTAAAAATAATGATAAGATCCGATGAGGAAGAAGTCCTGAAAACCTACCCCTCTGAAAAATTAGCAGCCTGCCACGAACTTGAAGAAAACCTGGCTGAAAACTCGAAATTAAATTTGAAGAGCTTATAAACGTTGCTGGGCCAGACAGCAAAACCCTCTCAGAAAATTCCCCCTGTAAAACAAAAGGCGATAATATGGAAAAAGACTCAAAAATCTACTTAGCCGGTCATCGCGGCCTTGTAGGTTCAGCCCTGAAAAGAAAACTTGAATCCAAAGGCTACACCAACCTTATCTTCCGCACCCACAAAGAACTTGACCTTACCAACCAGCAGGCAGTAAATGAATTCTTCGAGCAGGAAAACCCCGAATATGTCTTCCTCGCAGCCGCGAAAGTGGGTGGAATCCTTGCCAACAGCACCTACCCAGCCCAATTCATCTACGAAAACCTGATGATCGAATCAAACATCATCCACTCTTCCTATAAGTACGGTGTAAAAAAGCTCCTTTTCCTTGGCTCCTCCTGCATCTACCCAAAACTTGCTCCCCAGCCCCTCAAAGAAGAATATCTTCTCACCGGCCACCTTGAAGAAACCAACGAAGCATATGCAATTGCAAAGATCGCAGGCATCAGGCTCTGCAAACATTACAACCAGCAGTATGGGACCAATTTTATCTCTGTAATGCCAACCAACCTCTATGGGCCTAATGATAACTTTGATCTTGAGACTTCACATGTGATGCCTGCATTGATCAGGAAATTCCATGAAGCTAAAGTGAATAACAAACCTGAAGTTGTTGTATGGGGTACGGGAAAGCCTCTCAGGGAGTTCATGCATGTGGATGATATGGCTGATGCATGCGTATATTTGATGGAAAATTATGACTTTTCTGAGATAGGGGAGTTTGTGAATATTGGGGTTGGAGAGGAAATCTCTATCAAGGAACTTGCGGAATTGATAACAAAAGTTGTTGGGTTTGAAGGGAAAATTAAGTATGATACTTCAAAACCTGATGGGACTCCAAGGAAATTGATGAATGTTTCGAGGTTGAATGGTCTTGGGTGGAAAGCTAGGATTTCGTTGAAAGGTGGGGTCAAACAAACATATGAATGGTATCAGGATCAGATCAAATAATTGGTGAAATAATGAAAGCATTGGTTACCGGCTGTGCAGGGTTTATTGGAAGCAATCTAACAGATAGCTTACTTGATCTTGGTTATGAAGTGATAGGTATTGATTGCTTTACTGATTATTATTCAAGATCCATCAAAGAAGCAAATCTTTCAAATGCTTTAACACATTCTAATTTTAAATTTAGAGAAGATGACCTCTCAAAAATGGATAAGTTCCCTGAGGTGGATTACATATTCCATCTGGCAGCACAGGCCGGGGTAAGAGCATCCTGGGGAAAAAGCTTTGAGATTTATACAAGAAATAACATTGAAGCAACCCAGAAACTACTTGAATATTACAAAGACCAAAACCTCAAAAAATTTGTATATTCCTCCTCATCCTCAGTTTATGGTGACGCAGAACTCCCAATGAAAGAAGACAGCTTATTAAAACCCGTTTCTCCTTACGGTGCAAGTAAACTAGCTGCAGAACATTTGTGTTACCTGTACTGGAAAAATTACAACGTGCCAACCGTTTCATTGAGGTATTTTACTGTTTATGGTCCAAGGCAGAGGCCGGACATGGCCATCCACAAATTTATTAAAGCCGTTTTAAATGAGGAACAAATCACAATTTATGGTGATGGAGCCCAGACCCGTGATTTCACATATGTCGATGATGTGGTCAATGCAAACCTGCTCGCCGCAGAGTCTGGTGTAAATGGTGAGGTATTTAATATCGGTGGCGGGAACAGGATCACGGTGAACAGTCTGATTGCAGAGATCGAGCGCGTTACAGGGCAAAAAGCAAACCTCAGGCATATTGAGCAGCAGAAAGGAGATGTTAAAGACACCCTGGCTGACGTTGAGAAGGGGCAGCAGGTACTAGGATGGCATGCAGAGACAAGAATTGCCAAAGGGCTTGAAATGTATATCAACTGGGTAAAGGCTCAAGACATGTCCATATCTAAAAACAGGTAAATGTGTTTATCTATGACTGAACATGCAACTGACTACGAACTGGTGATCCGCCCGAAATACGGGCTTCTAGATCTTAACTGGAAGGAACTGAAGGAGTACAGAGAGCTTCTTTTCTTCCTTGCCTTAAGGGAAATCAAGATCAGGTATAAACAGACAATTATGGGTACATCCTGGGCATTGTTGCAGCCTTTTTTTACGATGATAGTATTCACTCTGATCTTCAGTCGGCTCGCACAGATGCCCTCAGATGGGGTACCCTATCCAATATTTTCATACTCCGGTCTTCTCCTCTGGACTTATTTTTCGAATGCTCTTTCCCAATCAAGCAACAGCCTCGTTGATAATGCTCCCCTTTTGTCAAAGGTTTACATGCCTCGGATATTCATACCGACTGCACCATGCCTTTCGGGCCTTGTTGATTATGGGATTGCTATGAGCATTCTTGTAGTGATGATGGTCTACTACCGTTTTATGCCTGGTATTACAATATTCCTGTTGCCGCTTATTGTTTTGATGACATTCCTGCTAGCTTCAGGCATAGGATACTGGCTCTCGTCCATCTGTGTTAAATACAGGGATGTGAAGTTCGTTCTCCCGTTCTTTATCCAGCTTCTTCTGTTTGTATCACCAGTCATCTATCCTGCAACTATTGTGGGTGAAAACCTGCGGTGGTTGCTCTACCTGAATCCTATGACAGGTTTAATAGGTGCTCATCGTGCATGCCTGCTAGGGCACATTCCGGTGGATTTTGTCGGCCTTGCAATCTCGGCAGTGCTGACGATAACGATTTTTGTGAGTGGAATACTCTACCTCAAGCATACAGAAAAATACTTTGCGGATCTGGTCTAAATGGCGGCGTCAAAAAAGGAAAAACCGATAATCGAGGTAAAACACCTCTTCAAACAATACAGCATCGGTATGGACACGACATACAAGACGCTCTGTGACAGCCTTACCTCTATTGTGAAGAACCCTTTAAAGACACTGAAGGACTGTCGCAGGCCTAATGATACTTTCTGGGCACTCAAAGACGTGAATTTTGAGATTGAGCGAGGGGAGGTCGTTGGAATTATTGGCAGAAATGGTGCAGGCAAAAGTACTCTCCTAAAAGTTCTCTCACGTATCACTCATCCAACAGAGGGAGAGGTGCGCCTCCGCGGCCGAGTGGGAAGTCTCCTTGAAGTCGGGACCGGCTTTCATCCCGAGCTTACCGGCAGGGAGAATATCTACTTTAACGGTGCTATCCTCGGGATGAAGAAGAGAGAGATTGACGAGAAGTTTGACGAGATCGTGAAGTTTTCGGGTGTCGAGAAGTTTCTGGACACTCCTGTTAAACGTTATTCAAGTGGAATGAATGTTCGGCTTGCATTCTCTGTGGCGGCACATATGGACCCTGAGATCCTTGTCGTGGACGAGGTGCTGGCGGTGGGGGATGCGGAGTTCCAGAAGAAGTGTCTGGGGAAGATGGAGGATGTGTCGAAAGAGGGAAGGACTGTGCTTTTTGTGAGTCATAATATGGCGGCAGTGCAGAATCTTTGCAACCGAGCACTTTTATTAAACCAAGGCACTGTTATAAAAGATGGTGAAGTGGCAGATGTGATAGGATATTATCTCTCCAATCCACAAAATAATAGCAAAAAGAATTATAGTGGAGTATTTGATATTTCTGAGAGATTTAATCTATATAGTAAGGGAAAAACAATCCTAAAAAAAGTAATATTATCTGGTTCTGACAATATTCCTAGAGAGACATTTTTAACTGGGGAAACTCTAAAAATATCAATTTTGGTAGAAGGTTTATCTGAACACGACGGATCAGAGGTCGGTGTTGTATTCAAATCCGAATATGACCAATGGATATCAAGTGCTTCTACCTGGATGTGTGCCACCACTATTGAGAAACCCAGAAGAAACTTGGAGTGGGTGATTTTAGAAGTTGATAGACTCTGTCTTACCCCCGGAAGATGGGGTCTATACCTCTCGTCTACCATTCATACAGCTGGAGTGTATTTAGATAAAGTAGATGATATAGTCTCTTTCAACGTTGAAGGCTCAGACTTTTATAGGACGGGCCAGTTGATCACAAAAGAATATGGACTGTTCTGTATGGACTTCACGTGGAAAATCACACACACTTTTGATAGTCAAGAGTGGTGAGTAATTATGGAAATATTTGGTAAAATCTATTCAAAATTTGATCGGGTAATTTTTAGTCGTCTTGCTCGATCACATGCCCGTGAATTGCAATCAACTCATAATCTACTCAATTTCTATGCAAAAGGAGTGTCTACTTCCTTATCATATGATTTTCCAAAGATCAAGAAGAAAACACTGGATTATGTTTCCTCAAACAAGGTTGGGGATCACATTGCTGAGTACAAGTATTGTCATTCTTCATTAAAACCCAATATTTATGCCTCCTGCTATGCCTGTATGATCCGCTCACTTTATGATGATCTGAACACGTTATCCCAAGATGAAAAACAAGAATGGGCATCATATTTCGATTCATTTCAGTCACCTGATGACGGCCTTTTTTATGATCCCGTACTTATCAATCAGATTTATAAAACAGAAGATTGGTGGGGGGCCAGACATCTAGCACTCCAACTAATAACTTCATATTCGGCTCTTGGATCCAGACCAAAGTATGATTTTTACTTTCTTGAACCATTCTATGACCCAAGATATATCGTTGAATGGCTAGAATCCCGAGATTGGGGAGAGAGGATCGCGTTTACAGGTAACGAAGTAATGAACTATGGGTGTTTGCTCCAGTATTCAAGAGATTATTTCCAGAACAGGGAGGCAGGAGTAGGACTCCAAGCAATGATGGATTGGCTTGAAGATCGAATCAACCCTGATACAGGTATGTGGGGAGATCTGCCTACCGATAATCCATACCACATTTCGCAGATTGTTCAGGGCGCATATCACATCTATCCGCTTTTCTTTTATGACCAACACGACCTTCCATCTAAACACAAGGCAATTGATCTATTACTAAGAACACAAAACCCTTTAGGGGGTTTTGGTATTACACTGAATAGCAGCGCCTGTGAAGATCTCGATTCGATTGATCCTCTGATTCGCTTTTCAAGGGATATAAATTACAGGAAGGAATACATTGACCTTGCTCTAAAACGAGCATTCCCTGCGGTGCTTGCCAATATGAATGATGATGGAGGATTTGTATTCCGCCGTAACGAACCTTTTTACTATGGACATAAGGAAATGTACTCTGGGTATAATGAAAGTAGCATGTTTGCAACGTGGTTCAGGACGTTATGTCTGGCGTATTTAGAGTCATATTTGGGATTTAGTGAGAATTTCAATGTGCAGCGAATGCCGGGTTATGAAATTAGAATGGAGAAACAGTTATGAAAGGTTGTTTTAATGATCTGCTTATAAGAATTCAATTAAAAACAAGATATCGCACCATTGATAAAATATTTTCCCATTTGACATCAGAGGAAAAAATAACTTTTATCTCTCTTGCACGTTCATCTGAGGGAATGTTTGTTGAAATTGGATCTTATCTCGGATCATCTTCATGCTTCATTGCAGAAGGAATTCAGCAGTCAGAAAAAAAATCCCATCTATTTTGCATTGATACTTGGCAGAACGATGCAATGTCTGAAGGAAACAAAGATACTTACAAGGAATTCCTTAATAATACTAGGGAGTATAAAAATATTATTTCCCCCCTCCGAGGATGGAGTTACGATGTCGCCGAAAATTTTGATAAAAAAGTTGATTTCATTTTCATAGACGGAGATCACTCCTATGAGGGCGTAAAAAAAGATGTGGATCTCTGGATTCCAAAATTAAATCCCGGTGCACTTGTAGTTATGCATGATATCGGTTGGGCCGAGGGCGTTCAGCGTGTTGTAATGGAAGATATCGCCCCTATGGCTAAATGTGAAGGAAGACTTCCAAACCTATATTGGGCACGGATTTGAGGACCTGATTCTCAAGTGATAAAGAATGTACCTATCAGTTATTATCCCCACAAGAAACCGTGCAAAATATTTGAATAAAGCACTGGAATCAATAACAAATCAAACTTTTCCTCCTGAAGAGTTTGAAGTTATAGTTGTAGATAACGGTTCAACTGATAATACCAAAGAAATCGTCAACTCATTTAAAAAGTGTATTATAAACTTAAAATATTTTTATGAAAATACTCCCGGGCTTCATGTTGGGAGACACAAGGGACTTAAGGAATCTACCGCTGAGATTTTAGTTTATGCCGATGATGATATCGAGGCATCTCCTACATGGTTGGAAGGAATTTATGAAAGTTTTGCGAGTAATGAAGTCGTTCTTGTTGGTGGAAAAAATTTGCCAAACTTTGAATCTGAACCACCGACCTGGATAAAAAAAATGTGGAACCAGAAAATGCAGTATGGAAATGTTCTTGGATATCTGAGTATTTTGGACTTTGGGGATGAAACTAAAGAAATAAGTCCGTTTTATGTTTTTGGGTGCAATTTTTCGATTCGAAAAGCTGTCCTTGAAGCAGCGGGAGGTTTTCATCCTGATGGGATGCCACAGGAGTTGATTAAATTCAGGGGAGACGGGGAAAGTTATGTTTCAAGGTACATCCTTGAAAAGGGATATAAAACGGTGTATAATCCAAAAGCAAGTGTGTATCATCTGGTTTCAAATTCCCGCATGACTTTAGAGTATTTTGAGCAAAGAGCTTATAATCAAGGAATTTCGGATTCTTTTAGTGAAATCAGATCCTCTAAAGAGCAGGATGCTTCTGCCCTCACATTTTCAGGAAAAGCATCTATTATTTTACCAAACATTATAAATATCTTGGGACCTTTAATTTACAAAATGTTTAAAATTTTTGATTTGTTAAAAGATCCAGAATCTATGATAATAAAATCCAAGATTAATCAGGCATATAAAAAAGGCTATCGATATCATCAAAATGAAGTCCGAACAGATAATCAGTTATTGAAATGGGTAATGAAAGAAAATTATATTGATTAGGTGAATTGATGCGACTTCTCAAATATACTTAATTCAAACAAATAATAAGTTTATTCTCATGTTGGTGTCCCTATGTTCGAAGAAATTATACACAATGACGAATTATTGGCGATAATCGTTTCCAGCACCTTCAATAAAGAAGGCATACATTTTTTTACACCCGGTGATTTTTCTCAGCAGTTAGCTTACATGATGCACCCAACAGGTAAAATAATTGATCCGCACGTCCACAATCCCGTAAAAAGGGAAGTGCATTATACTCAGGAAGTGCTTTTTATCAGGAAAGGAAAGTTGAGGGTGGATTTTTATGATGAAAATCAAAACTACATTGAAAGTAGGGTTCTTGAATCTGGAGATGTAATTCTCTTGATCAAAGGCGGGCATGGATTTAAAGTCCTTGAAGATGTAGAAATGTTTGAAGTGAAGCAGGGACCTTATGCGGGAGATAAAGACAAAACCAGATTTATAGGAATTGATGACCCTGAAATTGTATATAAAGAGGACACACAATGATTCCGGTAAATGAACCCCTTCTGGATGGAAATGAAAAAAAGTACCTGATGGAATGCATCGATACAGGATGGATTTCAAGCGAAGGACCATTCGTTAAAGAATTCGAAGAAAAATTTTCAGCAAAAGTGGGCAGAAAATATGGAATTGCAGTTTGCAATGGGTCTGCAGCGCTTGATGTCGCGGTGGCTGCTCTGGGGCTCAAAGAAGGTGATGAGGTTATTATACCCACATTCACGATCATCTCCTGTGCCAATGCGATTATCCGAGCCGGTGCAATTCCAGTGTTAATTGATTCTGATCCCTACACATGGAATATGGATGTAAACCAGATAGAATCCCGGATCACTCCTAAAACCAGGGCAATTATGGTAGTTCATATTTACGGATTACCTGTAGACATGGATCCTGTGATGAGAATTGCTAAAAAATATGGATTGAAGATTATAGAAGATGCTGCAGAAGCCCATGGACAAACATATAAAAGGAAACCATGTGGCAGTTTTGGGGATATCAGTGTTTTCAGCTTTTATCCAAATAAACATGTAACTACAGGTGAGGGGGGAATGGTAGTTACGGATAACGAAGAACTTGCAGAAAGATGCAGATCTTTACGTAATCTTTGCTTTCAAGCAAATAGAAGATTTGTCCATGAAGAAATGGGCTGGAACTTTAGAATGACAAATCTTCAGGCTGCAATTGGTCTAGCCCAGCTTGAAAGGTTGGATGAATTTGTGATTAAGAAAAGGAATATGGGAAAGTATTATACTCAAAAACTGAAAGATATAGAGTCCATACAACTTCCCCTCGAAAAAACCTCTTATGCAGACAATATATACTGGGTATATGGAATAGTGCTGAATGATCAGCTTAATTTTGATGCCGATAAAATGATGAAGCATCTTGCAGCTAAAAATATAGGTACAAGACCCTTTTTCTACCCTATGCACGAACAGCCTGTTTTTCATAAAATGGGATTATTTGTAAATGAGAGTTATCCAGTTGCAGAAATAATATCCAGAAAGGGGTTTTATGTACCGAGCGGACTTACTTTGACAGAGGCGCAAATGGATGAGGTCGTCAAAGTGATAAAGGAGGAACTAAATTGAACGTTTTTGGGGAATATTCTAGATATTATAATTTATTGTATAAAAACAAAGACTATTCTAAGGAAGTAAATTATGTATCAAATTTGATAAAAAAATATAGTCCTGACGCAGAAACGATTTTAGATCTTGGCTGTGGAACCGGAAGACACGATGAACTTTTTGTAAAACGTGGGTACTCTGTCTGCGGGGTAGACATAAGTGAAAAAATGTTAGAAGAAGCAGATAAATTAGCTGAAAAAAGTAAATTATCCTTTTTCAAAGGAGATATTAGAAATTTAGAGCTAAATAAGAAATTTGACGTAGTTATTTCTTTATTTCATGTGATCAGCTATCAAACAACTAATGAAGATTTAAGAAATGCATTTGAGACTGCCTCGAAACATTTGAATAATGAGGGCTTGTTCATATTTGATTGCTGGTATGGACCTGCGGTTTTAAGTGAGAACCCCAGTGTAAGAGTTAAAAGACTGGAAGATGAAAATACAAAGCTTCTTCGAGTCGCAGAGCCGGTAATGTATTCAAATGAGAATTTAGTGGATGTTAATTATGAGATACTCGTGGAAGACAAGCAAAGCGGTAGTTATGAAGTATTAAATGAAACACATACTATGAGATATTTGTTTAAACCAGAAATTGAACTTTTTATGGAAAATACAGGTTTTAGGTTAGAAAAATGTGAAGAATGGTTAAGCGGAAATGAACCTGGATTTAATACTTGGGGAGTAACGTTTCTCGGATTAAAAAAATAAAAAATAAATTGCAGAAACTACCTTAGAGTTTGGAATAATACAAATTAGAACATTTCCGTGGGAAAAAATAGATCTCAGATTGTGGAAATTCTTACATATACAAATGGAATTAATATGCTCGGAAAAATTGCACTGATAGTCAACGAGAATAGAGCGTTGAGCACTTATCCATCAGTCGTCAATTGTATGGTTTTATTTCTCAAAAATGGCTATGAAGTAGACTTGATTGTGCCAAAAGATATGAATATAGATTGTGATACTAAAAATGTAACAGTTATAAAATACAATTATAAAGGTATTTTCCCGGTCAAAATTATTAATGGATTGATAGGGATTATACATCAATTATTATCCGAAAAATATAATTTGATACTTCCATATCATGCTTATGGCTTAATTGCTACTGGAGTGGCTTGCAGGATAAGAAAAACTCCTTATGGATATTTCTGCTTAGAAATAAAATGTTTTGATCAGATAAGAAACATTAAAGATAAAGTTATGAAGTCTCTGGAAATTCATTTCAATAAAAAGGCAGATTTCACAATTGTTCAGGACAACAGCAGGAAGGAGTTAATTAAAAAAACACATGGGTTACAAGATGGTTCTATATTTTGTATTCCTAATTCATATTTAGGACCTTTCAACGAATGCTCAGATTATCTAAGAGATAAGTTCGAGATTCCAAGAAACAAAACAATTGCACTTTATTCCGGGGCACTCGAATCATGGGCAATTGATGAGAATTTAATCCTTTCAGTTGATGGGTGGGATGAAAATTATGTCCTTGTATTACACGGATATTGCAGAGGGGATTATTTAGAGAAAGTAATGAAACCATTGGTTGAAAAAATAAATTCAAAACGAAAAAAAATATACTTATCTTTAAATTTGGTGGACGAAACAGAATATATGAGATTAATTTCGTCTGCTGATATAGGATTGGCATGGTATAGAAAAGACCTACCAGAAAATGTGTCCACAATAGGTCTTTCGTCTGGAAAAATGAATGCCTATTTGAGATGTGGAATACCTATTATAGTACCCACTTATCTTGAAGATTTACGTAAGTTTGCCGAAGAATATAGAATCGGAGTGGCAGTTGACAGTGAGTATGAGATTAAAAATGGCATTTTAGAAATTGTGAATGCCCATAATTACTATAAAAGTAACACAATAAACTATTATAAAGAGAATTTAGACTTTGAAAAAAAGTTTTATGAAACTTTTTCATCAGACTTTATACCCTAAGTTCCGCCGTTTTAGGCACATAAACTTCTATTGATGCCGAATTATGTGCTTAAAAAAGAGGAACTCAGGTTATACACAAACACATTGATATAGGCACAATATTGTCAGAAAACTGAAAAATGCTAGAAATCAAAAAACATAAGATTTAAATTCATGTGTCTTCGGTTAAGTGAGGAATCATGATAAATTGCATCCATTTTCCCAACAGTTGTCCAAAACTTTAACAGATTGTCGGATGGAACAAGGCATCGATTTCAGGTAAAGAGGGCAAAATTTGAGGTAGACTGATGGTACAAAATCGATAGCCTTCAGGCAAGAAAACTCCTTAACCGATGATCAATGGATTTAAATTTGAATAGTAGAAAGAAAGCAGAAGCATGAAGCCCATTTACATTACAAAATATATGATGATACAGAGGATGAAAAATGCATGATAAACCATTGATATGGATAGTGGTTCCAGTGTTCGAAAGGGAATTTCACACTTCGAATTTAGTGAATCATTTAAAAGAACAAACTTATCAAAATTATAGGTTAGTAATTGTTGATCATGGGAAAAATAAATTGGAAAAAAAATATGGGGACAAAGTAGACATAATCAAAGCTTCACCCAAATTGTGGTGGACGGGTGCTATAAATATAGGAATAAAATACATTTTAGATAATAAGACTGTAAAGCCTGTAACTCCGATTTTAATCATAAACGATGATGTTACGTTTGACATACACTATTTATCTAACTTAATTTTAGATTGGGGATGTGATGAAAATGTTATAATGGGATCTGTATGCGTTGAATCAGGAAGCTCTAAAATATTATATGCAAATATTGTTTTAAATAAATTAAAGGCGAATTTTGAATTCAAGCACAGATTTGAAGATATAAAAGACATTCGCGAGAATATTTTGCCAAGCGATATATTACCAGGTAGAGGTACCTTGATCCCTGCAAAAGTTTTATTAGACATCGGCCTATTTAATGAGAAGTACTTGCCACATTATGGAGCTGATTCTGAATTTATTTATAGGGCTAAAAAAAGAGGCTATAATGTGTATACTTCCACAAATTCAATTGTATATACTATAATGGCTAGTCCATACGCATTTAGAAAAAATAATATATTAAAAAGTATATATCCAATACTTTTCAAAAGAAAATCATTTCTTAATTTAAAAGACAATTTTTTTAAATCATTCTTAATGTTTGATCCTTTATATGGATTCTATTATTTTAGTGTAAACTTATTACGTAATTTTTTGAGATTAGTTATAAAAATAACATAGCTATCAACCTACTGATAAAAAAAGTAAGTAAAGAAGGAACTTTTACAGAAAATTAACGAATAGAAGTAGATAAGGAATTAAAATGCTAAAAAATAATACTTTTTTGGAAAAAGGATTTCATTTCGCAGTAACTCATACAGAAAAAATCTATGGACTAATATCAATAATTGTATTTTTATTGGCATATTATTATTTAGGAATTACTTTTGCAACAAGGTCTCTTTTATTTGTAATTCCAATCTTTATAAGTTCAATTTTCATTACTAAATATAAAGACAACCTCAACATTATTCAAAATTTAAACATACCTTCGACTCAACATAATAAAAGCCAAAAAACGAACTTATTATTTCTATCAAATTTCCTTTTAGGAATCATAAGTCTATGCGTTTTATACTCATATGAATCAAGAACATTGGGATATTTATTAATATTGGCACTTATGGGGTCGAACTTACTTTTGCAAATATTAACTACTCATCGAATAAATAATATACTATTTTTCATTCAACTATCCTTTATCCAAATAAGTTTAGCATATAGCCTCACATTAAAATATCCATTCTATTACGGGTATGGAGACATCATCGCACACTTAAAATGGATCGAACTGATTGCTCAAAATTATCAGATCAGTCCTCAATTTGGATATTCGACATACTATTATTTCCCACTCTACCATATTTTTTTTGCAATGTCCAATATATTAACAGGAATTACTACAAAAGAAGGTACATTTATAATATCTGGCTTACTTATGCCCATAACTAGCATCATTGTATACCAGATTGCATACAACATTGTAAAAGATTATAAACTTTCATTGATAACTTCTCTCTTTTTTGCGTTTTCACGAGAAATTATATTTTATAATGCGTATATGATTACAAGATCCTTTGCCTTCGTATTAACGATGTACATAATGTATATTATAATATCTAAGAAACAATCAAATAAACAAATATTACTTGTATTATTTACATTTAGTTTAATATTAACACATCAAACAACCGTAATCCAGTTCTCTTTTATCTTATTAGTGTTATTAATTAGTTTCTGGAAATTTAACAAAAAAGCAAACAATAACTTAATAAGTTATTATATATTTTTTTCAATTGGATATTTAGGATATTGGTTTTATGAAGCAGAAGGATTTATAACACGTGTAATCTTAAGTTTGAAATCCGAAACAGAAATAATAATAGGATCAAATTCAGTCACATCAGTGATCGTTCAATCAATGTCTTCATTACCACCTGAAATTATTTTTTTATTAAATAGAATTGACTTAATGGCAGTAATATTCAGCATATCAATATTTGTATATATATATATTGTAAAGAACGCTTTTTTCAAGCAACTAAATTATATATTGATACCTTGTTTTGTATTCTGTGCATTTTATTTTCCAAATCCTGCCTTATTATTTATAGAATCCACACATATACTTTTAATGTACAGACTTCCATTACTAATCACCATGTTTGTATCACTTATATCAGCCATGGGACTTGTTATTTTATACAAATCAACTCCAAAAAAGAGAATCGGGACAACATACTGTTGTATTTTTTTCCTAATATTTTCATCGTTTTCAATTATAAACGAAATGAATTCATCAGATAATCAAATAATATCTAGCAGTTATACAATGTCAAAAAGTTACTTCACTAATGAGGAAATGACTTCATATTATTTTTTAAAAAGCAATTCGAAAAACATAACCGTATATTCAGACGAAGACTCAGATGTGATTCTTCAATACTATTTATTGATGGACACTAATCTACTGGGTGCTCATTTTTTCAACAATCCTTACGAAGACGTGATTGGAAATAATAACTATATATTATTGAGGGTTAAAGAAATGAACAACCGTTATATAAGATTAAACGCAGTTCAAAAAGGTTTTGGAATACTTCTTACAAAGTACAAGTATGACTCAAAAGATGGAGATATCAACAAAATAAGTGAAACAAATCCAAATTTAAAGAAAAAAGCTTTAATATACAATAACAATGACATACATATTTATTTATGATTTATAAGCTCAAGAGTATAGGTTTGGATATTGAATCAAATCGGAATGAATTAATGGGACTTATGCATATTAGAAGTAAATCAAGCACATAAGAGCCAGTTAAAGATTATATGAATAGGCGTTCAATGCCTCATACTACTGAGTTCTCAATGCAACTGTACAATAATTATTACAAATAATTATCAAGAACACGTCTCACGTGCTTTGATACTTCATTATAATCAAACGTTAACTCAGAAACTTCCCTTGCATTTTTTGATAATTTTTTAGCATGGTTAGGATTTTCAGATAACTTCAAAATAGCATTCGCTAAAGCTTCTGGGTTATCAGGTTCAACCAAGAATACATTTCTATTATGTTTAACATACTCATTAATTCCACCTACATCAGAAGCAATGACTGGAACTCCAGAAGCCATCGCTTCGATCAGTTTTATAGGAGTTGTTGTTTCCGTAACGAGATTTGATGGGCGGGGTATGACAAAGAGATCAAATTTTGGAAGAATTTGGGAGACATATGTATGATGGGAGCATTTATTTAAAAGACGAATATTTTTTGAGTTTAATGGAATATCTTTTTTATTGGGTCCTATTAAACTAAAATTTACATTTGTTTTGTCTTTAAGGAACTCAGCCGCCTCAAAAATATTTGCAATTCCTTGCCATTGTCTAACGCTCCCAGAATACCCTACGTTAATAGTATCGTTAGAAAAAAAATCTTTTTGAATATACGGATATCGTGAGATGTCAATAATTGGAGGTACTTTAATGAAATCTGAAGATACCCCACAATCTATAAAATAATTTTTCATATTCTCTGTATGAACTTTAACTACATCTGCGTGATTTGCACAATGCTTTTGAAGCTTCTGGATGAACATACACTCTAGTTTATTTCCACCTTTTAACTTATGCTCCTCGTGAAGAATTCCATTTATATCATATACAGTAAACGATTTTTTGAAAGATTGAACTATAAATGTAGAAAATAAACCCCTTAACCAGAGTAAATCATAATTCGAATTAAATTTAGATGAGAAAATATCAGGGACAGCAAATCTGTTTCCTTCAATTAGATCACATTGTCCTAGAGAAGATAATACCTTGTAAGTACCCTCACTATTTATGGATGCACCGTTTGAACCTTCAAGTGCTTCTTCAGTCACGAATAATGTATAGCTCATAAAAACCTTCTCATGATATTGTCAGTGGAAATTTAATTGATTACAAAAATTGAAAATGCACTATAATTATCCCAATAGTTCAGTATACACAACTTCAAGTTTTTTTGCAATAATACTCCAGTCATATTCTTCTTTAACCTTTTCGCGATTATTATTCCCAATTATGTTTCGGAGTTCTTTATTCTCAATTAGTTCAATGATTTTATCGCTCAAATCTTTATGATCCCCAGGAATGACTAAAAATCCATTTACACTGTCTTCAACAACTTCTGGAATACCACCCACTGGAGTAGAAATGACAGGCAACCCTGCAGCCATAGCTTCTAGTAAAGAAATAGGTAAACCTTCTGCATAGGAGGGTAAAAGATAGATATCTGCTTCACGAAGTAATCTAATTTTATCATCATTACTGAAATCAGAAATAAATGTGACAAAGCGTTTAATTTCCATTCGAATGCATTCATTTTTAAGTTTGAGGATATTGCCCGAAACTTCTTCAGATCCAGCAAAGACAAAATTCACGTTCTGGAACTTACTTGTGACAATAGGGATAATAGATAAAATATCATAAACACCTTTTCGTTCAACAAGATTTCCAAGAAATAAAATCTGTAATAAATTTCCATTCTTTTTGAAACTATCCTCACTGAGACTGAAGTTAGAATAATTAACCCCATTTGGAATTACTGCTATTTTACTATCATCCAAAATCCCTGAAAAAAAATTATTCCATCGCTGGGATAAAACTATAACCTTATCCGAGGAATTCAACATTTTATGAATAAGAAATTTAACTAAAGAACTGCTATTATTATAAAAGAGATCGAATTCTGCTCCGTGAATATGTAAAACTACTTTAGCTGAGAAAAATTTTGAAATGATCAAAAATACAGATTTCTCCCAGAAAGCCAAATATGACGAAGTATGAATATGTACGACCTTTGGTTTATGAAGTACAAGTAAATAAACTAATTTTAATGAGTTTTTAGAAAATAACAAAAAATTCTTCAGTAGAGATTTTTTAATTTGAAGACTTCTTGCAGTATTAAGATGTAATAGATCATACTTCTCATTAATACCTGACTTCAGCAGATCCTCTACATAAGTCGCAATTCCACCCATTGGAGGAGGAGTGGGCCCCAGAATCAATATTTTGTTTTTCATGCTCAACCCATCAAAACTATTCTTCAATCTCTCTTTTAAGATACCTTGGTTTACTCGGAACGACCGTATAGTTTGCAGGAACATCTTTATTAACTGAAACATTAGTTGCAATTTTTACGTTATCTCCAATACGAATATTTCCGATAACTTTACATCCCGCACCAAGTATACAATTTTTACCAATTACCGGCGCCCCAAGGCATCCACCACCATCCAAAAACGTAGAGCCAATTGTGACTTGCTGATAGATTATCGAACCTTCACCAATTTCTGCAGAGCCAGAAATGAATATTCCATTCAATCCATGTGGGAAAAAAACATTTTCCCCGAACTTCACAGTAGCTGGTAAATATCCAGAAAAAATTAATTGCACAACAAAAAGGTATAAAAAGTGCAACATCTGATATAGGAATCTTATTTTTGTATTCCGGAATTTATACAAAATCTTGCGTATTGATAGCAAAAAACTAACTAATACACTATTTTTAAATTCAGATTGCATATTGATCAATATCTTCAGAGATTCTTTTGGTTTTGCTGAAAATTTAATGTTCATTGTCATCGAAATATCTGGAAACCCTTGAGATTATCCACCTATATTTCCCTGCCTTTGTACGAGGGATATCTTCAACAAACTCTAGTTCTATGTCCATCTCAAAGCCGACTCTTTCATGAAGTTCTTTCAATAGAATTTCACTGTCTTTTTCAGAATATCCCCGTTTCTTCACAATTTTTATAGTTATTTGATCTTTTTTTTCTTGAATTATCTGAGATTTTTCAACGTTGACCATTGGCTTAAATGGATGAGTTAATACAGAAGGAGACAATAAATTACCATCTGGAGTTAAGATCATATCATCAAGTTTTGTTTCCACAGGATCCATCAAAGGTAAATTTATACCACATTCACATAACTCATCTCTAAATTTCGTTCCATCCCCAGTTTTGTACCTTATAAGGGGCATTCCATAGTTGTTTAACCCGGTTGAAACGATTTCGCCAAATTCACCTGAATCAGTTATAAATTCATCATTATTCAGCAACTCGATAATTCCATATTCGGAATAAATATGATAGTTACCATTAGAGCATTGACCTGCAGCGGCTGTACGTTCAGATAAACCATACAGATCATAGATATTGCACTGGAATTGATCTTCAATGACTTCCCTTTGAACAGGATATATTGGTTCAGAAGACGTGAAAACAGCACTAACTGGAATTTTGATGTCATTCTCACGCATGTATCTGGCTAATGTATACACTGTTGATGGATACCCCTGTATAGCTTTTGGAGATATTTTATAAATTTCTTTCACATACTCTGGGAGAGTGTCTGGATTCATGTGGAAGGAAGAAAAAAATACCTGCCTTTCAGGGTAATTGTATCTCCAGAAGGGACCTTTTTTTTGAGCTAAAGGCACAATCACATTTCCTCGTAAAGTAACACGCCAATCTTTTAAACCGAACCCTGCCCAAGACCAATGCCTTCGAATGAAGGCATTTTCCATTAACATAACATTTTTGTCCCAGTGAAATTCGAGTGGAGAACCTGTGGTTCCGCTTGTATGCACTAACTGCAATTTTGTAGGATTATAGTTTTTTGCGATAAGATCTTTGAAGCTGTGTCTGATGTCATCTTTTGTTAAATAAGGAAGTTTTACAAGATCTTCTTTAGTTTTGATGTCATCAGGAACTAGATTGTTGCTCCTAAAGATTCTATGATAATAAGGAACATTTTCATAAGCATGTTTTATTAGCGATCTTAATTTTTTGTTTTGATAATTTTCTAATTCTGATTTCACGTAATACTGAGTTTTTTCTAATTCTTTTAAACGGCTGAAAACCTCTGTGTTTAAATTTTGTTTTCGATAATAGTAGCCATAAGCAGAAACCACGAAATTTTGAAAATGATAAGGGCTATTGTAATAAGTAGAGATTAATTTTTTTTCAAGGCCGGGTAATTTTTCTAACTCTGGAATCATATAAAATTGCCTCATCATTTATCATCGTATAGCTCAATAGTCCGTCATTTCAGAAATACAAAAGATTATTATTAAGCCGACCTTCCGCAGAAGTCCACAAAAATGTCACCTATTTTCTCAATATGGCCACGGCTTAAAAATAAACTCGCCATAATATTGAGAATATTGGACAAATCGACAAATTAATTACATATTTATGTACATCTGCGGAAAGTGAGATTAAGGATTCTACTCAATCGCTTCCTCAACTAGAAATATCTCCAGAAAGATTTAAGTCAACAATATCAATTAACTTTTGATGCATACTGAAGTACTGTTTACCATCCTCTATCTTCTGCTTTTTCCTTGAATATTCCCCAGTTTCAATACATCTGGCAGCTTCTGCCAATCCCCGTGCCATTTTTTTTCGACCCAATACTCTAAGACTGCTAACTGAAGATCTACCCTCAAAAGGGAATTCATAGGTACGTATAATATCACCAGTGTCCAATCCTTCATCAACAAAATGTATTGTTACGGAAGCTCTATCCAGATGAAAAAGTGTCCATTCAAGAGCATTCATTCCACGAAACTGAGGAAGTAGTCCCATGTGAGCATTAATGATTCCAATTTTTGGAATATTTAAGATATTAGATCTGATAATTGAAGAAGAGGGACCCAATATTATAAGATCTGGATTTATTTTATTTAACAGCTGTTCACAATCTTTATCGGTATGATCATTTACTTTATAGATGTTTAAACCATCTAAGGGGTTTTTACTGCTCTTTTTTTCTTTTTTCGCAAGATAAATATTTTGGAGGTATTTAATACCTTTAATTGGATTTAATGCGAAAGTTTTGATGCTCCAGAAGGAAACCAAATTTTTCAGATTCACCTTCGACAAAAATTCATTATCGATGTCAGAAGAATTGGAAACTTTATTCATTGTATATTTTGGTTTTGCTTCTATCAAAGCATGAATATTTACATGAGAATCATTCAATGCCTCTAAAATATCTAATGTATATGGATGATAACTATATCCAAACAATACAATTTTCATGAGCAATCACCCATATTTTTCATATTAAGTTTTTTCAAAATATTATTCTCTAGTAATAGGGCATCAACAAAAAACTTTGTGGCCCAATTTGGGAAAGAAAAAGGCATATAAGCACCATATACAGGGTAAGAACCTCTAATAGCACCGTTTATATTCTTACTATACGAGCCAAGAATTTGAGATTTTTTCAAGGCGGAATTGAGTTTTAATGCTGTATTGAAGTATCTGATATCATCCGTAATCTGATATAACTTAGAAAATATTATAGAAATTTGTGCACAGCCTGTTAAACAGGAATAATTTACAACAGGCTTCCAGTTTTCATCAAAGACTGCAGGGAGTAAATCAAATTTATTAACTTCAATAATCCTCATTAATTTTTCAGCAGTCAATTTTACTTTACTAATACACTCTTCATCATTAAGTATAATACCCGATTCTAATAAACCTCTTAGTGTGTACGCTAAAGTATGCGTGAGAGAGGTACTTTCATCGAAAAAGTTTGTTCTCTCAAACCAATAATTGGAACGTTGGTTCTTTAATATCCAATCAATATTGCTGACTGCTGCTTCTTTGTACCTGTCATAAGGGGCTTTCGTGTACAAGGATAGCAAAGGCCACGAAACCCTTGAATGATAGGAACGAGCTCCATTTTCATATGTGAAATTAGACCATGATCCGTCTGCATTCTGAATCTCAACTAACCAGTCCCCAGCTTTCTGAGCAGATTTTAGATACTTTTCATCATCCGTTTCGTCATAAGTTCTTAGCAAACCAATCATAATCTGCCCAGTGTTAAAAACGTTGGGTTTCTGCTCACCATCAGAATATAATCCACCTGGAAAAGCACCGCATTCCAGCTGAATGCCCATTAACCACTCAGTCATACTTACTGCGGCATGATGATATGAATTAACATCTAATTCTGAGAAAGAAGGTCCGTTCCCATTTAAATAGTGAATAAAGTCGAAATAAGTTTCAATAATATATCCTGTTGTTTCTGGGTAAGGAGCCTGCCATCCAAGATTCATGTTGTAGAGTCCAGATGAACCAGGGAATCCCTTCTCATAAGAGTGATATAACCATTTCATTCCCTCTACAACATGAAAGTCCAGATCTTTTTCAGGATTTGTTTTATTAAAAGCGTCATTGATAAAAATCCGTAAATTAGAATAGGAATAACTTTGAGGGAAAAGGAAATAAGAAGATATCCTCAAAGAGGCATTTGAGAAATATAAATTTTTAGCAGTATTTTTGAAATTATCCTTCACTATGATTCCTCCATTCCAAAGACAGAGAAAGACAATCTAAGATTTCAGAAGTCATGAACAAATCATGGAAATTTTTAGATGCTTCTATAACAGAATGGTTCAAGCCTAATACTTTAACCAGAGTTTTAAAAACACGATCCTCTAAAGGATTATCAGAAAAGCCTCTTGTTGCGATTTGCCTATACATGCCATACCCAAATCTAAACAATCTGTGATTTAGTGGGTAATCTCCAATGAGTGCAGTTTTTAAAGTCGTAGAAATGGAAGCAGGTAAACTTGCCCAGGATTGTTTTTCCCATCTGAAAGCCAATCCATCAATATTTTTTTCTAATATATCCAAGCATAATTCGGCGTTTTTTAAATAACGAATATCCCACCTAGATACATAGACAAAAGAAGAATATGCAAATGCATAAGCTCCAGTCAAATAATAGGCAAACATTAATCCACTTTTTGCCCAATCTAGCCGTCCATCATTTTTTTGAGCCAAAGAAAGCCACTCGGCACCAGACAATAAACTCTCTTTGATGAATCCTTCATGTAATACATCATTTATTTTAGCTAGATAATAAATTGTAACCCCTTGGTAATGAACGCATGGAACATCTAAACTGTATTCATAGCTTCCTTTGTCAGTAGTATATGGAAAAGAACCATCTATTTGAGACTCACAAACTCTTTTTGCTGCTCTTTTTGCAGCCTCTAAACATTCACAATCTGAAAATTCATCAGCATACTCTGCGAGAAAGGCCCCGCAGGATGCATCAACATTTGGATGATCAGCTGTATAATGTAAGGATTTAACGAAATAACCAGGTTTTTGTTCTTGGGAAAGAACATATTCTTTAGCTTTTTCGAGCGATCTACTGATACGTTTCTTATCAGGGTAAGACTTAAAAGCTTTTACAAGAGCTTCACCTATAAAAGAAGTAACTAATGCAGAAGGTTGATTATAGTTTGGATGGATTTCATTCCAGGAACCATCTTCATTTTGGCATTCAATAATGTAATTTATTATTTTTGGGACATGAGAATCTTCAGAGTTAATTCTTAAGAGAGACTTACAAATTTCGGCATTAACCCTATTCCTTACGAGTCCAAAAACTGGATCTAACGTATAAGAAGTATTACCTTCCTCCTTCAGATTTGGAAGAATGCCGTTTTGAATAATCCTTGAAACCAAAGAATACAGCCGCTTATTGAGAACCTGCATAATTTATACCGTCGCTGACAATAGGAATCTGTTTTTCAACTTCGATGCTTTCTAGCCCTAATTTCAGGTTTGCTGCGATCTGCTGCCTGCTGTAATATTTATCCACAAAAGCCCGGCCTTTTTTGCCCATCTCAGCCTGTTTCGCAGGATTTTTCAGTATGTGTAATATAGTATCTGCAATTGCACCAGGGTCATTTTCTGCAATTATTCCGCCGCCGGAACGTTCAGCAAGTTTTCGGATTTCTCCTTCCCCGCACCCGACAAAGGGAATTCCACATGCCATGTATTCATAAGCCTTGGTCGGAACCGCATATTCAAGGGTCTTCAGCTTCTTTAGGGGAGCTACCCCCATAAGAGATTCGGAAAGCATTTTCGGGATCTCCTCCCTCGGGAGCAGGCCTGGGAACTCTACATAATCGGTAAGCCCGTTCTCTACAGTCACCTTTTCCAGATGCCCTTTGATATCGCCATTTCCAACGATCAATAATTTCAGGTCGAATTGTTCATTGACCTTTTTCATTGCAAGGATTACATCCTCAAGGTCCTGAGCATGACCTATGTTTCCTGCATATATAATCTGGTTCTTCTTTGGGACATCTACAGGATAGAAGTAACCGGTGTCCACACCATTAGGTGTAACCTTTATTTTTCTCTCATCTATATTTTTGTATGTCCTCATAATGTCCTGGCCGAGTTCTTCGGTAGTAACACAGATCAGATCCGCATTGGAATAGCAGATCTGCTCGTATGCCCTGCTCATCTTTTCAAACAGGCTTCCTTTTTTCAAAAATCCGAGGCTGATAGCAGCATTGATCCAGAGGTCTCTTACGTCCATGACCCACTTCTTTTTGAACAATAACTTGGCCGGAATGCCTCCAAAGCCGGAAAAAATCGGCGGAGCAGAAGTAATAATTACATCAAATTTGTGGAAATTGAAAAGTATCCATAGTATAGTATGAAGCGGAAAAGTAAGGTAATAGGCAATTCTACCCACAAAACTGGGGTTCTCGCAATTGGGCTGCCATGAAAGAAGGTTTATCAGGTTGACCCCGTCCACTGTTCGAGATTCGGAAATACTCCACTTTCTTTTAAAAGAACCGGATGGAAAACAGGGGTGAGGCGCCAGCACCGTAACATTTGCACCCAGTTTATGGAGATGACTGGACATATCAAAAATACGTGAGGCATTACCGGATTTTTCAGGTGGAAAATGCTGAGATATAATTAGAACCCTCATAATTTAACCTCGAAAAAGTCAGCTCCAAAAATGTTTTGCACAACATGGTTTAGAGAGCTCGATTCAAGTTTTTTCTCCAATTGTTCCATGTATTGAAAAGGAAGTAATCCAAGCATCATATCATCCAATATCCGCCACAAAGACCAGTATATATAAACCGGATATTCAGCGCAGAGCCCCTTTCGGAAACCATAAAAAGAATATAATGCCCTGAACTCGCCTGCTGCCTGAAGTTTTAGTGCATACACTTAATCAGAACCATTTTTGTGAAAATTTAAGCCGTCTTCGCTTCCCTCAGGACTGTAGACATCGAATGCAACAATATCCCTGTAAGAGCCATAAAAGTCCCTACAATAATAAACAGGATCATGAGCATTGTCGGACCAAAATTCAGGCTCCCTCCCGCAACAAAGGCTTGCAAGAAATATGCACCCATAACCAGCCCTCCTGCTCCAAGAGCAAGGCCAGGGGCTGTCAAGTAGTAAAGGGGCCTGTTGAACTCCAGGTCCTTTAAGACCATGACAAGGACACCTAAACCGTGCTTTATCGGGCTTATGGTTGAGCCGTCGACATCGTAGCGGACTCCGATTTCCACTTCTTTTATGCGGAGGCCGGACCTGCCTGCATCTGCAAGCATTTCACTCTCTATTGCCATGCCTTTTGCATTGAAGCGGAAGACGTTTTTTGTAGAGGCGGCAAAGGCGCGGAAACCGCTCTGGGAATCTGTGATCTTGAGGCCGGAGTTCATGTTTGTGGCGGTGTCAAGGACCGTCTGCCCGATCCGGCGGTAAATGGGGGTGTTTTTGTCGTGGTGGTTCAGGTAGCGGCTGCCGTTGACCATCTCGGCGTAGCCGTCGATGATGGGGGCTACCAGCAGGGGGATTTCAGCGGGGTTGTGCTGGCCGTCGGAGTCCATTGTAACAATAACGTCGGCTCCGAGGGCGGCTGCGGCTGTAAAGCCGGTCTTGAGGGCTGCTCCTTTGCCTTTGTTAACCTCATGCACAACCACATGGGCTCCTGCGTTCCTGGCGATTGCGGCGGTGCGGTCTGAGCTGCCGTCATCGACCACGATTACGTGATCTGCGTAGTGCCTGGTAAGGAGGACTATGCTGCCGATGGAGACTTCCTCGTTGAAGGCGGGGAGGACCACGGTTATGTTTTGAGGGGGTGTGCCTCTCGCATCTTGACTTTCCTCATTTTTTGTTATTGGCTGGGCACCCTTGCCCAGAAGCAGTTCGTTATTCATTCAACTAACCCCGGAATAATAGATTTGAAGATTGACTGAAATTAAAGAGAATTGACAATATATAAAGGAAACGATGAATATCAAACGTGAGTGATAACTATTCAGGCACCGAAAATATAAAACCCAACAAATAAATTTGTTTGAATACTCCGGTTTGTGTACCTGAATAGCTATTGGAGTAAATTATCCCCTATTTTAATGAATTATTATTTAGTGAAGCAGATAATTAAGCGGACTCGATCTACCCCGTCACTCCTGCCATGGAGTGCGCCACAATTCCCCTGAGGGTCATGTATGCACCTGCAAGGGACAGGAAGGCCATAAGGAAGGTGTGCCCGAAATTAAGGCTTGCACTTTCGGGTTTATGCGCTGAACGTTATTGCCCATAAACTGTCCAGCGCTCGTTTTGAAAACCTCCTTTGAAAGTTGGTGAGGAAAATTTTTAGATAGATAATTGAGACAGTAATTGTTAGTCTCGTGATCTTAATGATATAATGACGGTTTAAATTTTGTAGGTGAGTATAATTATTTAAACACTGTTTGGGAGAGGTCTATATAAACTTTTTGATTTGAACTCAAAATATAATATAAATGAAGAAATAATAAGAAGAGGAGAACCAGTGTTTAAATAAAAATAATATTATAGGATTAAACTAACAGTTGTAGAAAAAGGACTATGTTTTAGGGATTGCAGAAATCGAAACATGAGAAAAAAATAGAATGATAATCCAAAAACATGATTATCCGCCCCTATAATTACCTTGCCACATCTAAAGGCGAGACTTCAAAAATCCTCAAGAGATATTTCTCATTGGTATGGCTCTTGTGAGCCAAATCTCTCTGAAGGGCACTTGCCGCATTTTTATGTGGCGGTAAAATAAGAAAAAATAAGACTATCCAGGCGAAGGATGAATACCTGAAAAATGAATAAGTTAAGTTTGTTTTCGACGGAAAGGAGAGAAATGCCTGGAAAAATAAGAAGGGTAATCAAGAAATTGCCATTAAAAAAATAATTCAGTCCCAAAAAAATAATTCAGCCCCCCGGTATAGATGAAAAGAATTTAAAAGAGGGGCTGAAAGCAAATAATTAAATGGACTCACTCTGCCTGGTAGCTCCTGCCATGGAATGCGCCACAATTCCCCTGAGGGTCATGTATGCACCTGCAAGGGACAGGAAGACCATAAGGAAGGTGTGCCCGAAGTTAAGGCTTGCACTGCCCAGGAAAACGTCTTCAAGGAACTTGAAACCCATATAGAAACCGCATGTTGCAAGGGCAAAGCCCGGCACCGAGTAGAAGTACAGGGGCCTGTTGGCTTCCATATCCTCACCCACGGCCTTCAGGGCTCCGGTGATGTACTTTACCGGGTTTCTGGTTAAGGTTTCGGAGGGCTTGAAGGCTCCGATCTCGACTTCAGTTATGCGGACGCCTGACCTGCCTGCATCGGCAAGCATTTCGTTTTCTATGGCGATCTTTTTGCCGCTGAACCGGAAGATGTTTTTTGTCGAGGCTGCAAAGGCACGGAACCCGCTCTGCGAGTCAGTAATCTTGAGGTCAAAGTTCATTTTTACAGCGGTGCCCTGCATGGTCTGGCCGATGCGGCGGTAGATGGGGGCGTTTTTGTCCGGATAGTTAAGGTAGCGGCTGCCGTTTACCATCTCGGCATTTCCTTTAATGATAGGGACAACGAGCCTGGGGATGTCAGCAGGGTTGTGCTGGCCGTTCGCATCCATTGTAACTATAATATCTGCGCCGAGGTCGGCTGCAGTTTTAAAGCCGGTTTTGAGGGCTTCGGCTTTTCCTTTGTTGGCTTTGTGAGCCACTACTTCAGCTCCGGCTTTCCGGGCAACGTCAGCTGTCCGGTCAGTGCTGCCGTCATCGACAACGATTACATTATCGACATAAAGTTTGGTGAGAAGGACCAGGCTTCCGATTGAGACTTCTTCATTGTAAGCCGGAAGGATAGCGGTTATATTTTGAGAGGATATCCCCCTGAAACGTTGGTTCTCTTTATGGGTTAGGTACTGGGTACTGTTGCCCACAAGCAGTTCGTTACTCATTTGTATGACCCCTTTGAAATTTATATTATGAAGTTTGTATTATTAAGTAGAAATTATAGCGGCTAAAAGCCACTTAATGCCAGTGATGGCCTGATTGTTTGAATTTTTAAAGGTTGGTTTGAATACCAAATGCACTTAAATTTTTTATAGACTTGAATCTGGGGCACGAATATATAAATATATTGACAGCCACACTGTGACAGAATTATAAATGAGTTATAATAATATCGGTAGAGTCTTTAGTATGATAAATATAACATTATATGATTGAGATACGCGCCTGCAAAAAGCATAGGAAATCTGAAGATAAAAAGTATAAGTAATCAAAAATAAAAAAATGATTCCGAAAAAAACAATATCATAAGAACACGAGATTCTGCGCTCTGGTGCCGCAGGCTCTCCCGGATACCAGGAAATTAATTTCAAGGGGTCTGAAACTTTAGAGCTCAACTCAACTCCATCTCCCACTTGCCGCATCTGCAGAAGAGAGGGAAAAAAATGAAACCGGTGAATATGAAAAAAATCAAATTGAATCTGTTTGCCCGGGCTTGACGGGAAAAGCATACTCTGAAATAAAGCAAGTTTAAGCAAAAGGTCGTCCTCTGCTACATGGTTGAGCTTTTTATGTTATAAATTCCAGCCCGGCTGATGCTTTCTTATTTATTTACTGTACGCAGGCGGGCTCAAGCCTTGCACAGCGCGTGAAAAGAAAGAACACGAGATACCATTTGCGGCCATTTAGGAATAATACCAGCTAATTAATCAGGGAAACACCGAATGCTTGAGGAAAAGTGACAGCTCCCCCGAATAAATTCGCAGACATATTTGCAGCTTCCAGAACAAAACTTGACAATAGAGTATAGGTTGGAAAGCACAAAAACGTCATCAATCAGCGCATTGTGGAAGAGTTGGCGACGGCATCCCGCATTAAAACGACAGGGATTAGTCCTAGACACCCCTAAAAAGAGCGAAAGAATAAAATGTATGAGAAAAAGATAGTTACTCTCCTGAAAGAAACTGGAGAAATATAATAATTTTTTAAATTATACGCCGGATGACCTTAATGACCGGAAAAAAAGTTCCATCAGACCTCTTGACCGTTATTGGGCTTGTGATCCTTACCGATCTCTTTGTACTTACGCCCGGATTAAGTGAAACTGTGCTCCGCAATATACTTGGCTTGCCCCTTGTACTTTTCCTGCCCGGGTATGCCCTGATTGCGGCACTCTTTCCTGCAAAATCCGACCTTGACGGGATCGAAAGGACAGCCCTATCCTTCGGGCTGAGCATTGCAGTCGTGCCCCTGATTGGCCTCGGCCTTAACTACACCCCCTGGGGGATAAGGCTTCTTCCAATTCTAATCAGCCTGTCCATATTCACCATTGCAATGTGCGGGCTTGCATACCTGAGGCGGGCAGGACTTCCCGAAGCCGATGCTTTCGAGGTGCCCTTCAGAGAAACAGCACTCGCGCTTAAAGCCGAAATCCTGGAAAAACCTGAACCTGGACTCGACAGGGCCCTCACAGTTATTCTGGTCCTGTCCATCCTCCTTTCTGTTACAACTCTGTTCTATGTAGTTGTCACCCCAAAAGAAGGGGAACACTTCACAGAGTTCTACGTCCTCGGACCTGAAGGGATGGCTGACAATTACCCGACAAACTACACACTCGGAGAGAGCGGGACAGTAATTGTTGGGGTCGTAAACCATGAATACAGGCCAGTAAATTATACAATGGAAGTAAGGCTTGAAAACAAATCCCTGCCCCTGCCCGAAGATCTGCAGCAGGTCACACTTGCTTATAACGAGACCTGGGAAGAACCTCTAACACTCACCCCTCCAGTCGAAGGAAAGGATATGAAACTTGAGTTCCTGCTCTTCAACGAGACCGACAAAAACACGCCCTACAGGGACCTCCACCTCTGGATAAATGTAAATTCAACAGATGGCTGAGGGTGTAAAAGTCCCGGAGCCTGCAAAAGCGTGACTTCGGAAACAAAGGTCCCCGGAATCCTCAGGCTGGCAGCCTTAAAGATTAAATGCCGGCTGCCTTTTCAAGCTTTACTGCCTGCATTCCAGGGCTTCCTGCTGAAAAAACTCAATCATCCTGACTGAGCCCCCATGTCCGGTCAGTCGGAGAAGCTGGGCAGAGGGCCATATGAGTGAAATACGTTTGCACTGGTCCTGTGGATTTGTGAACTTTTTTGCTTTTGGATTTCAGTATTTAACTCGGAACGGAGGTCAGTGAATATTTATAAAGACCTCCCCTTTTTCAGTAGCCATTGAGTTCACAAAAGTTAAAGCTCGCTATTTAAGGGGGTTTACTGTCTACGAAACTTTATATAATATTTACAATAAAAACGTGTATAATATGAGAGCTGCATGGCATCTCTGATATTTTTATAATAAAAAACCAGTAAAAAACCTTTAATAAGAGATACACCGAATAGATCTGAACCCGCCCCGATTTGAAAGAGGAGTAATTTCAGTGCAAAAATTAATTAAATCTCATAAAAGTCAAAAAGAACTGAATATTCTAATTATCGTCTCAGTTCTGATTCTGGCTTTACTGGCAATTTCTCCAGAAGCCGCATCAAGTAGCAACCTGAATTTATCACCTTCTCCAGAGACGGGGCCCGTTTCAGAGCATATAAGCGCCGAAGCCCCGGAAGAAACAGGAGATTCCGGAGTTATTTTAAACTCACATGAAGATCCCGAACCACTCCAGAAAATCGAACAGTATGTAGACATTGTCTATACGGTAGGGGGAATAGGAGCAGCAGTTCTGATTCTTCTCGCATATTTACGCATGACTTCGGGAAATCCCGTAATTATAAAAAACCCCCTGAAAGATCTCCCTCCACTAAAAATCTGGAAAACAGCCAGGCCTGAAGAATCTGAAGAAACTGACCAGGAAAAACTCGAAGCCAGAAAACTCAAGCTCTTTACCGCAGTCCCTGTCCTGAGCATAACCTTTGCCGAACTCCTTATCTTTTCAGGCAGGATGGGAGCAGCTGTCTGGCTGCACATAGGAACCGTGATTGCACTTTCTCTTTCCAATATAGTCATAAAGGAACCCGAGATCAACAAAATTCACCAGGCTCTGATGCTCCTTCCCGTCCTGAGGCTCGTAAACCTTTCCATGCCGATCTTTTTCAATACAACTCTCTATACCTTTATCTTCATCTATGGCCCCCTGGCAATCCCTGTACTAGTTATAGCAATTCACCAGCGGCAGCCCCTCGAACAGATGGGAGTTACCTTAAAGCATATCACGGCTTACATTCTCCTATCGATTCCCCTGGGCTTCCTGCTGGGGCTTGGAGAATACTTGACCATCCAGACAGGAGCCCTGATCCCTGACCTTTCTTTTGAAAACCTCCTTAAACTTACCCTTATCATGGTCTTCTTCGTGGGCCTCGTAGAGGAACTTATATTCAGGTCGATCCTCCAGACGAGGTTGGAGCAGGCACTCAGTTCAAGGGAAGCCCTGTTAATTTCAAGTTTCCTGTTCGGACTCATGCACTCAGGTTACGGCACTTTCAATGAAATCCTCTACACCGGTTTTGTAGGGTTCATCATGGGCTTCGCCTTTTATAAAACAAAAAGTCTGCCCTTTATTGCGACTCTCCACGGCTTCGTCAATGTTTTCCTTTTTGGAGTCCTTCCCATCCACCTGAGTAGCTGGACCTTTTTCTGAACCCCCAGAATTTACCTTCGTCCAACGACCTCAATTTCTAATTTTACTCTTTTTTCGTCCCTATTCTCCAGTGTCCAAATCTCTGCAGCTTATCTTTTCTCCGGGATTTCTTCCCTTTCCCTCTGCCTTCAGAGACGCCTGAAAAATCCGGAAAATCCGGAAAAGAGCGAGAAACTGAATTTTCGCAGATGTCTGTGCAATTTTGGTATTGAGAGGTTTCAAGCATTAAAAATATTAAATAAAACGTGCGGAAAAAAAGAAAGAGATATAAGCATAAAATAATGTTATTTAAATCATAATTAAATATATGAATGAAATATAGATGAAAACTATGTGTATCAAAGGTTTCAAAAATTTAAAGGTCCACAAATCCAGGAGTTTTCTACAAACTTAAGAAATACATACACAAAATATACCTGAACTATGTCCTTAATTTGAAGAAGGAGTAATTCCCGTGCAAAAAACAATTACTTCCTGTAAAAGGAAAAAAGAACTGATTATTAAAAAGATCTCATTCGCAATTCTAATTTTAACTTTACTTGCAATTTCTCCTGCAGCTGCATCTGTGAGCAACTGGGAATTATCCTCTGAAAATCCGGCATTGGGAGACACTCTCAGTATAGAAGGAAGTGCATCGCCGGGAGAAAAAATCGATGTGCTCGTAAACTTTGCACAAACCATCCCGGTCTCTGAGGGAGAGTATGAATATATTCTGGAAGGCGTGGAGATCCCCAGTGGGTTTGATAATCGATTTACAGTCCAGGCCACAGGGTCCAAAAACCTGAATATAAGGGTCAAAATGATAATCTGGGTGACTAAAAGCGCAGATGCGTCCGGAAACACTGCAACCGTATCCCAGTCAAGTGTCCCACCAGGAACCTATAGAATAAAGATTGACGGGGATGCCGCAGAGGGGGCTTCAACCGTGGACCTGAAGATCACAGCCCTCCAGGGAATAGAGGCTGACTCAGAAGGGGACTTCAGTTACTCCTACAGCACAAAAGCCGTCCCACCGGGAGACTTTGAAATAAATGTGGGAGGTATCACAAAAACAGTAACCCTGACGTCTGAGAATGCCTCAGAAGGGGACTCGTCTTCCTCTCCCCCTGAGATTGAAACGAAAACTGCACCCTCCAAATTTAAGATGTCCCATATAGTGGGAGGATTTGGAGTGTTAATTATTATCCTCATTATGTATTCAAGAAGGAAGTGAAATAAAGCCAGTAATTTCACTCAATATGGCATGAAAATCCTGCGATCCTGAAACTGGAGAATCTAAAAGATTCAATGAGTAAAATGGAGGTATGTAATTTGAGAAAGAATTTATTGACCTTGAAAAAGGGTTTATTGATACTCATAGTAACAGCATTCGTATTAACCTCTGTCCTGGCAATGGCAGAGGGTGGAATAATAGATGTAAAAAATGATGAAAAAACAGATGCAAAAACAGATGTAAACCCAATTGGCGCTATAAATTTCACCGACCGAGTGGTTTATTTCCTGAACCATACAAGCGACCCTGACGAAGGGAACTGGATTACTCTGGGGAACCCCGACAATGAAACAAGGGTTCAGCTCCCCCAACCAATAAATCTCACATACTCAGGCCCGAAATATAAGGAGTATGGAGGAGTTTCCGCGACCCTGTTCAAAGCCGAAGATGAAAACTACACCATAACCTATCCTTCAACTTCTGCTTCCTATACCACCCATCCCATTTACCTGCCAGGGGAAAACGTGACCATGTCTTTCCATGGGGAAAACGGCCTGGAAGGAGATGTGGAAATTTACCTCATTAAAGTGAACTCGGACTGTGCATCCGGCCTCTTTGATGCCTTTAAGGCAGGAGACATAGGAAACCTTGACAACCTCTTCCACTGCAATATAGAGGAAGGGGAGTATGAAAAATACTGTGCCGAACTCGGAAATAACGGCGACTTATTAGATTATGACCTTGGGCCTCTCGATGCAGGCGAGTACTGCATAGTCATGATGCAGGAAAATGAAGACTGCAGCCTGACAGCCCTTTCTGCAACAGCCTTTGTGGTCACTGAATATGAACTCTGTGTAGATGCCCCTTCAAGTATAGTAAAAGGAGATGACCTTGATATAAGCATCAGGGACCTTGTGGGTGCCCCAGACAAGAGTAACTGTACCTATGTGGCGGCACTGATAAGGGGCCAGGCATACAAGGCAAACATAGAAATCAATTCTGATGGCACAAAGAATGGGACTTCCATAATAGTAAATGAAGTGGACCTTATTGATGAATTTGACATCAATTCCTCAAATTACAGGTCAAAACTTACCAGAAACGAACTCCAGACAGAAATCCAGACCCTGATAGGAGAAGGCAACGGAGCCATAGCAGTAGGAGAGGCCGGCCAGGAAGCACTGTCAATTACCGCTTTTGACCTGCCTGTAGGAGACTACTACCTCTTTGTGGGAGCATATAGCCCGGAAGAGGGGCTTGCAGGGCTTACCCAGCTCGATGTCGAAATTAAATAAAAGGGTAACATGAAGAAATGAGATGAGAGATGATAACCAGGAAAAAACAGGAGACTGTCTGTCTTCTGTTTTAATTCTATTTTTGAAGAAAGTTCTGTTTTAATTTACATTTCTTTAGATCAATTCTCTCGAGCCTTCGGAAGTCTTGAAAATCTGCTGAAAATTTGAAGTAATATGCTGGATATTGTTAGTGAATTGAGTAAAAAGAATGGGACTTCATAAACCCTCAGCAGGAAACCCCTGAGAACCTTGTGATACTTTCGCCACAAATAATCTAATAATTTTTCAGCCTTTTGAAGGCACTCATTGGGTACAGCTTACATTCGGCTGGCCGACATTTAATTTTTGATAATTTCTATTGATGTTGATTTTGAAATAATGCTCCATAATTGTGTATAGTTGTTAGGTTTACATATGGCCCAAACATAATTTCTCATACTAAACTTTAACAAAAAATGGCCCAGTGTTTATATGTGTCATGGGGTTGAGACACACGTTAACCAGCTTTTAACATAACATATAGTTAGCCAAGGTTCTAAAAAGGCATCAGGAAAAATGTTCTAAATTCCAATGTCGACCTGCCGAAAGCAGGGTACAGTAGTAGTATTTATAATTAATCTTAAACAAGTTATTCTAAATTTCCTGAAGTTTTCCGGCACACATTTTGAATCTACCATCAACAAAGCAATCCTTTCCAGGATATGTATTCTCTTTCTCTGGTGCCAAAAACGTCCAATAAGGCAGAAAATCTGAAACCGTCCCTGGAAACCTGGCTCGATAGCAGAGGTTTTACAGAAAAAAAAACCGGGGATAAAAGATAAAAATAAAGAGTAAAAACTAGTAGAAGCCTGCAACTGTGGAAAAAGGGGAGAGAATTCCGGAAAAGCCGGAATCAAACAATCTCTATAACCTTGAAAGCGACAATCGAAACAAAACAGAAGAGCAAAGGCAGAATTGCCAGGTTAAAGGAACTATTAAGAGTTTTGCTCCACTTTTCAGACGCGGAAAGGACCTCCTTTAAAGAAAGAAGTGCTATGAGCCCAACAACTACCGCAGCTCCATACTGAGGAAGCCCAGGACTTGTAATCATGGAAATCGCACTCGACGAAATCGCACTCGACGAAATAGCACTCGAAGAGATTGCGCTCGATGAGATAATGCTTAAAAGTATAATAAAACCTCCTGTAAAGAATCAATCAAACCCACTAAGATAATATTAGATTTAGTGGAAGAAGGACAAAATACTATAAAAAACTTTTCTTTTTGTATCAGATGATTGGAATAGCACATTAATGAAAAAAATTAAGGATGATACTAGATGTATCTGGGGCTTCAAAATATTAAAACCAGGTTTGACAGATCCTACTAACTAATACCGTATTCCATCACAAAAAAAACACACTGTAGCGGCATAAAGTGGAAAAGAAAAATGAAAAATGTCAAAAGTCAAAAAACACAAGCTCGAACTTTGAATTGTGTGATGAAAACCGAATCATAAAACCCATTCATACATTATAAAATGTATGGTTCTGCCAAATTAGGGTAAAATAATCCCAAATACAAGAAAGCTTTAATAGAAGTAAATTAGGAATAAAACTTGATATAATATTTTCAATACAGACATTAATAATAATAATCAGGTCTAATTAATCGTCCTATTATTTCATATTACAAAACTTGCGACGAACCTTTAATAGAGATATACACAAAACGAACCTGAGTTATACCCTTTGAAAAAGGAGTAATTTTTATGCAAAAACTCATTAATTCCCATAAAAAGAGAAAAGAACTGGTTTTTATAACCACCTCTCTTTCAGTTCTGATTTTGGCTTTACTGATGATTTCTCCTGCAGCTGCATCCATTAGCGACTGGGAATTATCCCCTGAAAGACCTGTCATCGGAGACACTCTCAGTTTAGACGGGAGTGCATCCCCAGAAGAAGAAATCGATGTGCTTGTAAACTTTGAAAAAACGGTCCCGGTTTCGGGAGGGGAGTTTGAATATATTCTTGAAGACGTGAAGATCCCCGACGGGTTTGACAACAGCTTTACGGTCGAAGCTACGGGGGCCAAAAACCTGAATGTGAGAGTAAAAATGACTGTATGGATAACGAAAAGCGCAGACGCCTCCGGAAACACTGCAACCGTATCCCAGTCAAGTGTCCCACCAGGAACCTACATAATAAAGATTGACGGAAATGCCGCAGAAGGAGCTTCAACTGTGGACCTGAAGATCACAGCTGTCCAGGGAATAAAGGCTGACTCAGAAGGAGATTTCAGTTACTCCTACAGCACAAAAGCAGTTCCTGTGGGAGACTTTGAAATTAATGTAGGAGGCATCACAAAAACAGTAACTCTTGAGTCTGAAAGTGATTCAGGCAGATCCTCGTCTTCATCCTCATCTTCCTCGTCCTCATCTTCTTCCCCGGAGATTGTGTCTGATCCAGAACCTACCCCATCAGAACCCCTGGAAGAGACACGCACCCCCGAAGCTGCCTCAACTCCAGAGGAAAATATAGGAGAAGAGGAAACTAAACTTTCCGGAGATACTCAAGACCCCGAAAGCTCTCAAAACCCCGAGTCATTTATCAACATAGCCTTTATGCTGGGAGGATTTGGAATAGCATGTGTCATCCTTTTTTTATATTCAAAAAGGAAATGAAGTAAAAAACAGCGACAAAAAGTAGAATATTCTTCTGACCAGACAGGTAGGCGAAGATGAGGAATATATTTACTGTGAAAACTACCCCCGACTAACTGGGGGTTTTACGCTTCTTCTTATAAAGCTGAAACTTCCAGTTTCGTCCTGTTTGCAATCTCTGTAAGGAAGAATAGATAGTTGGGAGTGAAAACAGGGAATTTCGAAAATTGTCAGCTTTTTTCGAGGCCCCCTCATACGAACGATTGTGAACTACCCGCTAAATCTAAAGATTTAACGGGATTCATGGTTCATTCCTTTAACTTTTGTTCACAAGTCCCAGGCTCTTCCCCGAGTTCCGCAGGTGTTATATTCCAATTAGATTTTGATCTATGAGAGCTAATTTATTGATATTGATAGTAGCATTAAGGTCTCTATCATGCTTTGTGTTACAATCAGGACATTCCCATTCTCTATTTTTAAAGTTGATTAGAATTGTGGTAGCCACAAACACTGCAAAGCTTAGAAGATAGTTTAAACTGCCCTATTCTCAGGATAATTTTTCCAAACCATTCAGCCTTAGTATTCTAACTTTGTTACAAAGCTGCTCCATGCAGAATCACTTATAGCCGGGGCTAACTGGTGGTTCTTAATCATGCCTTTAACATTCAGAGTTTCAATAACTGATGCTTGGTTCTCGTTAACAAGCCTAAAAAAAGTTTGTGCTGGGAACATTCCTCTGATTGCTTACTTTCACATAGAGTGTAGCAAGTCTTTGTTTTGCATTTTCTCTGTTTTTAGAGACTTCAAAGTCTACAAAGTAGTGTCGAGGAACAGGAAAAGACTGGATAGGAGTATTCTTTGAATTAAACTTCATTGGTCATCGGTTAAAGAATTTTCTTGCCCTAAAGCTATCGATTTTGTACTGGAAGCCAGCCTTAAGTTTTGGCATAATTACATGAAATCGATACCTTGTTCCGGCCTCCAATTGAATCAAATATTTGACAAATGCTGTGGAAGTGGAGGCAATTTATCACGATTCTTCACTTAACCGAAGACGCATGAATTAAACTTAGGAAATCCTATTTCCTCTAAAAAATCGAGTAAAATAAGTATACTGGACCCGTTACACACTGATTTAGGAGGACCCTCACAACATTAGAAAAAGAGAAAAATGAGTATTCGGAAAATCCGAAATTAAATAATCTCTACAACCTTGAAAGTAACAATTGAAATAAAACAGAAGAGCAAAGGTAGGATTGCCAGGTTAAAAGAACTGTTAAGGGCCTTGTTCCAGTGCTCGGATGCCGAAAGGACCTCCTTTAAAGAAAGAAGGGCAATCAGCCCGACAACTACCGCTGCACCATACTGAGGGAGCCCGGGACTTGTAACCATGGAAATTGCACTCGAGGAAATTGCGCTCGATGAAATTGCACTTGATGAAATTATGCTTAATAGAATACAGATACCTCCCATAAATAATAACTTAGATATACTCAAGATTTTGTGAAATTAGTCATATAGGAAGAGTGCATACTATAAAAAAGTTTCCTGAGATATTAAACGATTGAGATATAAAATATAGTAGAGTAGTAGTATAGCCACATAGACCAGAACCTCACAGAGGGAGAAGAATACAGAGAAGAATCAGCACCTAAAGAAGGATATAGAGTTTCATACAGAAGGTTATGAGATAAGAATGTTGAGAAGCTTATAGAATAAATGCGAGAAAAGGATATAAACATCAAATAACATTACTAAAGCGTTTGCCAAAAAAAGAATAGGAAGTGAAAATCGGAAGTATGCAGTCATGTTAATTTAAAAAATTGGGGAGTCGGTAGAACTCAGGATATACTATTAAAAAACAAACAGAATAGAAAATCATATAATTGAAATCCAGAGAATTTAACTCACTATCAATAGAAATTTATATAAAATTCACGGTAAAAATCTATAGAATGATAGGTCCTTAGCATTATTATAAATGTATAATTTTGACCTGGTTATCACAAAAATTTAAATAGACACATAATAAAAATAAGTAGTATGTCCTTGTTTGAAAAGGAGTAAATCCCATGAAAAAATTCATTCATCCCCCTAAAAGGCGAAAAACATCTGCCTTTATAATCCTCTCCCTTTCGGTTCTTATTCTGGCTTTACTTACAATCTCACCTGCAACTGCAGCAGTTAACAGCTGGGATTTATCCCCCGAAAACCCCGTTCTTGGAGATACCCTTCGAATTAAAGGGAGTGCATCTCCGGAAGAGGAAATCGAAGTACAGGTAACTTTTGAGAAGGCCGTTCCGGTATCCGGAGGGGAGTACGAGTACATATTGGAAGGCGTGAAAATCCCTGACGGTTTCAAAAACCGCTTCACAGTCCAGGCCAGCGAAGCCAAAAACCTCAATGTCAGGGTAAAAATGCTAATCTGGGTGACTAAAAGTTCAGAAGCTTCCGGAAACACTGCAACTGTGACGCAGTCAAGTGTCCCTCCGGGAACCTACCAGATAAAGATGGATGGGGATACCAGAGGAGGAGCCTCAACTGTGACCCTGAAAATCACAGCTGTCCAGCAGATACAAGCTGATTCGGATGGTGATTTCAGTTATTCTTATAATACAAAAGCCGTTCCTCCGGGAGACTTTGAAATAAGTGTCGGGGGCATCAAGAAAAAAGTAACCGTTCAGCAGGGGAAGATCCCAGCTGTGACTCCAGCCCCTTCAGAGGAAACAGAACCTGAACCCGTAGAAGAGACCGGGGAAACAGAAGATACTGAAGACAGCTTAAATCCAGCCCAGCCCCCTGAAAACGGAAATGAAACATCTGTTTTAGATATAGAAACTCAGGGGCCCAAAGCTGCTGAAAATACAGGACTGTCTGTAGATACAGCTTATATGCTGGGAGGAATGGGAGCAGCCGTTCTAATCCTTATCATGTATTCAAAAAGAAAATGAAGCAAAAATAGGAATTTCAGCCCATAGCATGCAAACAATTTGCTATCCTGAAACTGATGAATCAAACAGATTCAATGGGAATATGGAGGAATGTAAATTGAGAAAAAGTCTATTGATACTTATACTAACGATATTCATATTAACCTCTGCACCGGCAATGGCGGGGGGTGGAAAAACAGATGTAAACCAGCTCGGCAACATAAACTTTACCGATAAAGTGGTTTACTTCCAGAGCCATACAAGCGACCCGGCCGAAGGGAACTGGATCACAATGGGATGCCCAAATGAAGGTAGAAGAGTCCAACTTCCTCAGCCGATAAAACTCACTTATAACGGCCCTAAATATGTAGAATATAGCGGGGCTTCCGGGACCTTAAATAAGGGAGAAAAAGAAAGTTATACGATAACATACCCTTCAACTGATTCTTATACCACCCTCCCCGTTTACCTCCCTGATGAAGATGTGAGCATGTCTTTCCACGGAGAGACCGATCTTGAAAGAGAAAACGTAGATATCTACCTGTTCAAAGTGACCTCGGACTGTGCATACGGGCTTCTTGATGCCTTCCAGGCAGGAGATATCGAAAATTTAAACACCCTTTTCCAGGACAGCGTTGATGGAGAATATGAAAAGTATTCTACTCAACTCGGAGATTGCGGCGATTTATCAGACTATGACCTTGGATGCCTTGGTGCAGGCCAGTACTGCATAGTTATGGTTCAGCAAAATGATGACGGAAGCATGACAGTCCTTTCTTCAACAGTTTTTGTGGTTGTGGAATCTGAACTGTGCGTCTCCTCCCCTTCAAGTATAAAAAAAGGGGATGAACTGGACATAAGCATAACAGGAGCTACCAACGAAAACACCTGCACCTACGGAGCAGTCCTCATAAAGGAACAGGCATACAAAGCAAACATAGAAATCAACTCCGATGGCACCAGGGACGGAACTTCAGTAATAGTAAACGATCTGGACCTTATTGATGAATTTGACATAACCTCCTCAAACTACAGGTCTAAACTGACCAGGAACGAGCTTCAGAAAGAAATCCAGACCCTTATAGGGGAAGGAAATGGAGCCATAGCAATAGGGGAATCTGGTCAGAAAAAACTGTCACTTACCGCATTCGATCTGCCTGTAGGCTGCTATTACCTCCTTGTGGGCGCATATACCCCCGAAAAGGGACTGGTAGGGCTCTCCCAGATGGCAATCGAGATTAAATCAAAAGGAAATTCAAACGGTGGCGGCAATTCAGGAGAAAACAACGGAGGAAAAGGAGGCAACGGAGGAGGCAACGGAGGAGCAGGAGGTTCCCCTGAACCTGCGAAAAATGTCAAGTCAAAAGAGCTCTGCCAGCAGTTTGTCTCAAATGGCCACAGGATAAAGTTTGAGTTCACAAAGGGAGCTACCTCTGTCGGTTATGTGGAGTTTGGCGCCAAAAAAACCGCAGGCAAGATAACAGCCATTATTGAGGAACTGAAAGGAAAATCCCCACTTACTCCCACCGAGCCTGAAGGAGAGATCTACAAACACCTTAATATCTGGGTAGGAAACGGCGGCTTTGCAAATTCAAACAACATTGAAAACGCCATTGTGGGCTTCAGGGTAAGCAAGGAATGGATAACTGAAAACCACATTAACACGGATGCAATAACCCTTCAGCATTTCAACGGAGATCAATGGGACTCCCTTAAAACGGACAAAGTAGACGAAGATGATGAGTATCTCTATTTTGAAGCTGAAACTCCGGGCTTTTCCCCATTTGCAATTACAGCCAGCAAGAATATCCTTGAGATTGGAGAAAAAACAGGAGACACTGAGGGTCAGTCAACTTCAGATGCAGGGCAACAAGACAATTCAGGGTCAGTTATGGAATCTGAGATGTCTTCTAAAGAAAACGGAAAAACTGGATTAAGAATTGCCAGTTTCTTTATAGGTTTCCTTGTAATCGTTCTGACGGGGACAATTATAAAGAAGAAAATAGACCAGAACAATGAAGATGGAGATGAAGATTCTGAAGAGTAACTGGAGATTCTGAAGAGTAACTGGAGATTCTGAAGAGTAAGAACGAACAGGAGATATTATTTCTCCTGTTTAAATTCGATTTTTAAAATTACCATGTTGAATAATTGATCCGGTTTTAAAAAATCAGGCCCTTATAGACTTAAATAAGGCTTTTTAATCCCTGTTCCAGTTCGATCTCTCCTTTCCACCAGCCGGCAATTTTTGAGACATCTGCCCTTGAGTCCCGAACATCTCCTGCCCTTGATGCGGCATGGATGATCTGGCTTGAGGAGCCGGTTAGTTTAATAATATTCTCAGCAAGCTCCAGGACTGTTACGCTTTTTCCCATAGCTACATTGAAGACCTGACCATCCCCATGCTCGAGGGCTGCTACGTTTGCCCTGACAACATCCCTGACATGCACGAAGTCCCTGCTCTGAAGTCCGTCGCCGTAAATGACGAGGTCTTTTCCTGCTTTTGCCCTTTCCAAAAAAAGGGGGATAACGGCTGCGTACGGAGATTTCGGGTCCTGGCGCGGACCGTAGACATTAAAGTAACGCAGGCAGGTAGTCCGAAGCCCGTGGTCCTCATAAAACATTCGTGCCAGATACTCACCGTCAAGTTTGGAGATTGCATAAGGTGAGGCAGGTTCAGGATACATGCCCTCGCTTTTAGGAAGTACAGGGTTATTCCCATAAATTGCAGCTGAGGATGCAGTCACAAATTTTTCAACTCCTGCCCTGACGCATGCCTGCAATACATTAAGTGTTCCAAGAGTGTTTATCCGGAAAGCCTCGACTGGCTTTTCACAGCTGAGAGGCACCGATACCAGGGCAGCTTCATTGAAGACGCAGTCCATGTCCGAGACCGCCTTTTCAACTACAGCGGGATCACAGATATCCCCCTGGATGAATTCAACATTTCTGTGCTGAGGGATATTTCGGGAAAAACCAGTAGTAAGATTGTCAAGGATCCTTACACTATGACCTGCTTCTGAGAAATACTCAGCTAAATGGGAGCCTATGAAACCTGCTCCTCCTGTAATCAGCACTTTCATGTTTCGAGAAAAGGAAGAGGTATAAAATAAAATTTTCCGTGCGAGCCTGAAAGTTCCTTAGTTCGGGAAAAATAGTGAAAGATATAAGAAATGATTATTATCAGGAAAAATCCCTTCAGAAGGGAAAAAATTTTCATAGAAAGAAGCCTTATGGGTACAGGGGAATTAAAAAAAATTGGGAATTCGGGTCTTCACGATAAACCAGAAACTGAGAAGTAAAGTACAGTTAGCCATACAGCTTTACAGTTAGCCATACAGCTTGAGGGGGCGGGATAATTTCCAGAAAATGTTTCTTCAAATTAGTGGCTTACTTACCAGTTTATTAAGCCGATTTACTCAATCGATTATTCCTTTCAGGTTTTCCATTATTCTGCAGTAGCAATCTCTGAAGAGAGAATGCTGGCTGAGTAAAGTGGGGAAAATGCAGCAGGGCAAAATGCGGCATGTGTATAAAAAAGATAGGGATATATGCATAAATCAGCATAAATCGAATTAATTATAGAAGATTGGCGGAAAGCTTACATAACTATAAATTGTAGGAAGATGGAATACTAAATATTTTAGCAGTGATAAAAATGGCTGGAAACAGACAATCTCCTCTGGATCTGCTGCTTGTGGCAGGTCTTGTGATCCTTACTGATATCTTCATACTTGTGCCCGCACTCAGCGGAAGCTTTCTGCGTACAATCTTTGGACTTCTTCTGGTCCTTTTCTTGCCAGGATATGCCCTGATAGGGGCTCTACTTCCTGCAAAAAAAGACATTGACGGAATTGAAAGAGCCCTGCTTTCCTTAGGATTAAGCATTGCCGTGGTCCCACTCATGGGCCTTGGAATGAACTACACTAACTGGGGAATCAGGGAAGTTCCCATCCTCGCAGGGCTTTCCATTTTTACAATTCTCATGTGCGGGGCGGCATATTACAGAAGACGCCAGCTGCCTGAAGCTGAAGCTTTTGAAGTCCCGGTCAAAGCCTCTATCTCTGCTCTGAAGGCAGATCTTCTGGGAGAAACTCGGGGGGAAACCAGATCCGGAGCCGACAGAGCCATTTCAATGTTACTGGTAATCTCGATTCTGGCCTCTCTTGGCAGCCTTGCTTATGTCATAGGAAATCCCAGAGAAGGAGAAGCGTTCACCGAGTTTTATATCCTGGGGCCTGACAGAATGATTGAGAACTACCCCACAAATTATACACTGGGAGACAGTGGAACAGTTGTTGTAGGGATTACGAACCATGAGTACAGGACTATGGATTATACAATGGAAATCAGGCTTGAAAATCGTTCCCTGCCTCTTCCGGAAAACCAGAAATATGTCAACCTTGACCGTGACGTATCCTGGAAAGAGCCAGTTACTTTTACTCCGCCGTTTGAGGGAAAGAACATGAAACTGGAATTTCTGCTTTTTAATGAAACCGAAAAAAGTGTGCCTTACAGGAACGTGCATCTCTGGATTAATGTCACAAAGGAGGACTGAAGATGGCATCTCCAGACTATCCATCTTCAGAACTGGAAGCAGGACAGATCTCTTTGCCGGAGCTTGGGAAAATGTTTAAAATGCAGACCGATGAAAAAACCGGATTCTTAAAAAAGATGTTCTCTGCAGGAGCTCCCGTTATTGCTATTGCTTTTGCCGAACTGTTAATCTTTAGCGGAAGAATAAAAGAAGCCGCGATAACCTATACGCTGATTCTCATCATCCTTTCACTTTCAATAATGGTCTCAAAAAAAATGGAGATACGCAAAGTTCACCAGGCACTTATACTCCTGCCCATTCTTCGCATGGTAAACATTTCAATGCCGATCTTCTTTGAATCCAACCTTTACTCTTTCGTATTCATATATGTACCTATGACAATTCCGGCAACTATCATATCCATTCATCAAAAAATCCCGGGAGAGAGGAAAGTAGATTTACTCAGGAAAATGTGGATTTATCTGCCCGTTTCTGTCCTCGCAGGCCTGATCTTTGCAGAGGCAGAGTATTTATTAATCCAGACCAGCCCTCTTATCCCGGATCTTTCACCCATTAACCTGCTGGAACTCGCAATTATAATGATTTTTGTAGTCGGCCTGATAGAGGAATTTATCTTCAGAGGGATTGTCCAGACAAGGCTGGAAGAGTTTTTAGGGCCTGTGGGAGGCATCCTGCTTGCAAGCCTGTTATTCGGGATAATGCATTCAAGTTATGGCACCCCTTACGAGATGGCATACACATTTCTTGCGGGAGGCGCACTTGGGTATTTATTTTACAGAACAAAAAGCTTTTCTCTCGTAGTAATGATTCACGGTTTTATAAACATATTTTTATTTGGGCTAATTCCACACCTGGGTCCGGGATTGGGACTGATATAAACACTGTGGAAAAAAGTATAAAAGAAACTATACATAACATAGTGCACAAATTAAGCAAGATAGGCGAAAATTAAAAGCCCATGCAAAATCAAAGTCGTTACTATATCAACAGATGAATTTCAACAGATGAATTTGAGAATGAGTTAAAAAGGAAAATCGGAGAAGTTACCAGAGTTGCAAACGAAAATATATGGAATCGGAAAACACCAGAGTGTGGGAAGAAAGTACAGGAAAAGATGGGATGTAAATATATAAATACGGAAGAAAAACTATGAAGCCTCTCATGCTCAAACCTAACAGAGCAGGACTGAAGCCCCTGTTTTGTTTACTCATTATACTAATCCTTTTTTTTGGGGCTACAGCCTCTCATGCCGCTGCAAAGGTAACAGGCTGGGAAGTAAGCCCTGAGAACCCGAAAATCGGGGATACTCTTATAATCAGCGGACTTGCCACTCCTGAAGAAGAAGTGGAGGTTTCGGTTTCCTTTGAAAAGACAGTGCCTGTATACCTGAGAGAGTACACCTACGAGTTCGAAAACATTGAAATCCTTAATTTTAATAACCTCTTTACTGTAAGAGCAGAAGGGGTGGAGAACCTTAAAGTTAAAATGAAAATGGTTCTCTCAAAGACAGAGAGCGCCTGGGCAGATGGCGGGATAGCTACCGTGTCCCACTCCGGGGTTTCTCCGGGAGAGTATAGAGTCAGGGTAGACGGTATAGCAGAAGATGGAGCTTCAGGTGTTAACCTGAAGGTCACAACAGTTCAAAAACTGAACGCCGGAAAAGACGGAAAGTTTAGCTACAGGTACAGTACCGGATCGGTTCCTTCAGGAAAACTTGAAATCAAATTGGGGAATTCGGAAAGGGAAATTATCTTTGACGCAAAAGGAAACGTCCCTGTCTTGCAGGCTCCTCCGGCTTCTTCTCAGGTCCGGGCATCCGGAGAGCCTGAGGAGAGAAAAAATTCCGAAATGGCACTTGCAGGCAAGGAATCCACAGATACGGAACTAACAGACAGAGAAAATGAAGAAAAACGCAGTATTTACCTAGCTGAAAGTTCGTGGGATGAAGATAATACTATAGCTGCAACTGCTGGAGAGGTCCCTTCAAAAGAATCAGCAAAAGAATCAGCAAAAGAACAGGAAATTCAAGAGCATGAGAATCGGGTCATCGATTACTTCTATTTGCTTGCCGGTATCTTAGCAGGATTTGGGGTTTTACTGGCGGGCAGGATGAAAAAGTAAATAGTGTTGACCTCTTTATTCCCTGTGTCCCGTAGAGTATATAAGTGTGGTTCTCTTAAAAGGGAGTCGAAAGTTATTTAGTAACAGGATTTCAGGGCATTTCGGAGAAAAAGTTTATGGGAAGGCACTCAAACCGCTTCTGGGAAATTGATTGCCTGCGGGGTTTTGCCGTTATTTTAATGCTCGGATATCATTTTCTCTATGACCTCGATTTTTTCGGGCTTGCTGATATTGAGTTAAGGTCCGGCACTTTTTTATATATAGGTAGAGGTGCAGCATTCCTTTTTATCCTGATATCCGGAGCCGCTCTTTCCATAAGCCGTTCAAGAGGTCTTGATAATGGAGTCTCAGGAAAGCCTGCGGAAAATTTTTCAAAATACCTTAAAAGAGGGCTGAGACTTTTTGCAATGGGAATGATAATTACAGGAATAACCTGGATTTTTTTTCCGGGACAGTATATTCTCTTTGGGATCCTGCACTTTTTCGGAGTCTCAGCAGTGCTTGCCTACCCGTTCCTGAAGTACGGAAAAGAAAACCTGTTCTTTGGCCTGTTTTTTGGCATTATAGGGCTCTACCTCAAAGACAGGACTTTCGGGTTTTCTGCTCTTCTCTGGTTGGGCTTCAGGCCAGAAGGCTTCATAACCCTGGACTATTTCCCTCTGTTCCCCTGGTTTGGGGTACTTCTTACAGGAATTTTCCTTGGAAACTCTCTCTATAAAGATGGAAATAGGCAGTTTAAAGTCCCGGAAGCCGAGAACTTCTTGCTTCAGAAACTCATTTCCTGGATCGGAAAACATTCCCTGTTCATATATTTTATCCACCAGCCTCTCTTCCTCGGACTTTTGCTCCTGAGCGGGCTCCTTGACCCGGGAATGATCTAAATATTTGCTACCTGCCTGTTTCCTCTGCGAAAAACTGCTTTTTCATCTGCTTTTTTGGCGCAAACAGAATTGACAGAAAGAACTAAACCTGCTGGTTTTATATATTATATAGAGTACCTGATTTTGCATTATTATCCGGTATTTAATATTACATCTGTAACTACTCAACGATAATATTTTCACATAACCAGGTAATGTTTTCACATAACAAAGCAATATTGTCGTATAACCGGGAAATATTTTCACATATAAAATTATCCACGTATTGCAATACGAGAAACCGTACTGCAATACTAATCTTGCACTGTCCCCTGAAAAATCATCAGCGCGATTTACCCGTGTATATACAGTTGAACTCTTGAGAATCAACCTGTAAGGAATAAAAAAGTGCGAAACCACAAAGAAAATGGAGAAAAGAATGTATCTGGAAATTGCAATGCTTGCCTATTTTGTAGCCCTCTTCCTAACAATTCGAGATATTCGGATTTTTAAAAGAACGGGGTATTTTTCCTACAGGAAAGGTGCCCTCAGGGGGCTTGCAGCTTCTTCCCTGATCCTCTTAGGGGCAATCAGCATTGAGATAAAGCCGGATCTTGGTCTGCTTATTGTTTTACTCGGGCTTATTGTCAACCGCAAAGGGGTAAGAGAACCGGTTTTTACGAGTGCAGGAACACTTGACCGCTTTCTTGGAAAGACTGATTATGTAAAGAGCAACAAGTTAAAAAGAAGAGATTAAAAAACAGGAATAAACAAAAACTGAAGGGTGAGAAGGGACAGGTAGAAATATAGTCCTCACGGTAGAAATTAACACTTTACAAACTGATGTGGATGTATTTATCGTCACGTACCAAAATTTCTCTACTTACTCTTAAATATAAAGTGAACCACGGAAAACACGTAATAAAGGAAGTACGGGCACAAGCGTTAAGTGCTTTCCGCGTCTTCCGTGATTATAGCATCAGGAGAGGGGTTTTCCCTGACTTTCTGTGTTTTCCGCGCCTATAAACCTTCGAGTGACTTAAGTGTATATTTACATCAGAAACTATGGCAGAAGAAAAAACATTTACAGAAAAGGTAGGGACATTCCCGAAAATACTTTTTCACCCCAAAACTTATAAATCTCAAGTTACCTATTAGTCGACAAAATCAGTATAGTTAAATTTTTGAATCCAGTTTCCGCTAAATCATTAATCGGAGATAGAAGAAAACCCATGTTATGGAACTGCTTCCTTCTCCGACTTCACGTTAACCAGAATTCACAGGGAAACATGGTTAGACAAACCACAAAAACTTGAATAACTGGAATAAAAAACAAAAATCTAAGAGGAGATACGATGGGAAATATAAGACAGACAAACATCAAAAGAACTGCATTTAGCCTGCTTGAAAACTACGGAGACGTTTTTACAAAGGACTTTGAGACCAACAAACTCCTTGTGACAAAGTATACAACCATTGAGAGCAAAATAATCAGAAACAGGGTTGCAGGCTACGTCACAAGAAAAGTTGCACGCATGAAAGTTTACTGAATAAGTTTACTGAATAGATAAAGAACTTATTTCCAGGGAACAGGCAGGGATATCGTATATGTTTGAAGGAGCAATGCCTGCCCTGATCACTCCTTTTACGAAAGACGACAGGATTGACAGGGAAGGTCTACGAAGGAATATAGCGTTTGTAGAAGAGGGAGGGGTTTCAGGAATCGTGCCCTGTGGCACAACCGGAGAATCGGCAACCCTTTCCGCTTTGGAGCATGAAGAAGTAATCAACATTGCAGTGGAGTGCGCAAAGGTTCCTGTGATTGCAGGAACAGGTTCAAACAACACGGGAGAAGCCCTCCAGTTTACAAAACATGCCGCAGATGCGGGTGTTGATGGCGTACTTCTGATCTCTCCCTATTACAATAAGCCTAATCCTGCAGGCCTGCTTGCTCACTTCAAGAAAATTGCAGAGGCAGTAGATATCCCTATGATCCTCTACAATGTCCCCTCCCGGACAGGGCAGGACATGCCTGTGGATGTTATCACCAAACTTGCAAAGGTAGAAAACATCGTGGGAATCAAAGAAGCCAGCGGGAACGTCGGCAAAGTTTCCCAGATCCTTGAGCAGACTATAGATGAAGATTTCGTGGTGCTCTCAGGCGAGGACGGGCTGACTCTTCCGATTATTTCCATGGGAGGCAGCGGAGTCATTTCAGTTGTTGCAAATATTGTGCCTGACAAAATGTCGGGAATGGTAAATGCAGCCCTCAGGGGAGACTACGAGACTGCAAGAAAGATCCATTTCGAGATAGCCCCTCTAATACGTGCCCTTTTCCTTGAAACAAACCCGATTCCGGCTAAGAAAGCTGCAGAACTTATCGGGCTCGCAAGCGGGCACCTGAGGCTTCCACTCGCTCCCATAAGCGACGACAACCAGTTAAAGCTTGCAAATGAGCTCAGAAAACTGGGGGTAATGGAATGATTAATGCAGCAGTACTCGGAGCCTGCGGCAGGATGGGCTCCTTAATTATAGAAAACATTACCTGCTCCACCAACATGCAGCTAGTTGCTGCTTTTGATGTGGGCAACATCGGAAAGGATGCAGGGGAATTTGCTCATGTGGGCAACCTGGGAATCCAGATTTCAGATGTTAAAGACCTCGAAACAGTCCTGAAAAAGACTCAGGCTGATGTCCTTATCGACTTTACTATAGCCGGTGCAACCATTGTAAATGCGCCTGTTGCCGCAGGATGCGGAGTAAACCTTATAATAGGAACTACGGGCCTGACTCCGGAACAACGGACAGTAATTGATGAAGCTATCCGGAAAAACAAGGTACGTGCAGTCATATCTCCGAACTATTCCGTAGGAGTTAACGTCTTTTTCAAACTCCTTAGAGAAGCTGCAAAGTATCTTGAAGACTACGATATAGAGATTATCGAAGCTCACCACAACCAGAAAAAAGACGCTCCAAGCGGGACCGCTCTTCGCGCAGCTGATGTGATCAGTGAGGCTCTGGGTGGCAAAGAGTACGTATACGGAAGGGAAGGTATAGCCCCCCGCGGCAAGGAAATCGGAATCCACGCCGTGCGTGGAGGAGACATCACCGGAGACCACACTGTACTTTTCGTAGGAAACTCCGAAAGGATTGAGATCCGGCATATGGCTCATTCCCGCCAGATCTTTGCCAAAGGTGCAGTCCGTGCAGCCGAATGGGTCTGCGGGCAAACCCCCGGAATTTATAATATGGACGACGTGCTCGGCCTCTGAGCTGATTGAGTCAAACTCATTCAGCCCGATTTTTAATTTTATACTTTTTTTGGATAATCCTTTTGAACCCCAGCCAGATGGGGGCATTTTTGAGAATGGATTTAAGTTCCGCTCCCTCAATTCAAACAGTAATCTCCCCTATGGAAAGGGGCTGGCCTTCTGCATAGTCAGCATAGAGTTCGACTTCAACAGTGTTCCAGGGCTGAACATTCGTACTGTATGTTTCCGTAGACATGTTGTCAAGAGTGAATTTGAACGTATAATCCACGATTTCAAACCCCGGAACCCGGAACCGGAAGGGTTTGGGATGATAAACTTCCTCTCCTGCTGCAAGTTCATATGTTTCATCAAGCACGGAATTATTTTCCGAGTCATAGATTTCTACCCTGAGTTCATGCCCTTCGTTGTCATGGTTCCTGACAGTAAAAAGTGGAGTCGGTGGCCCGGCAATGAGATAGGGGACGACCACAAACAGTAACATGAATATCAATACCAGAAGGGAAATTCCGAGCATTAGTTTTCTTCTAAAACTTCTCATAATGATTTCACCTGATTGCTGTGACTGAATCTCAATTACTGAATCTCAATTACTGAATCTCAATTACTGAATCTCAATTACTGAATCTCAATGCCGGCCTCAGGGCTAACTGAAATTGTCATAGGCACATCTGAAGCGCTGGATTCTTCAAGCGGTCTGTTCCCTGTAGAAGCATCAGATTTTGAAAGAGAGGATTTGTTTTCGGTCTCCACGAAAATACTGACGTTATTCGAGCTGGTCTGCCCTATCCAGTAGGGTTTTGTGAGATCTTCCCCTCCAGAAGTGTGATACTCTGCAAAAAGAGTATATTCTCCCGGGGGAAGAGTCCAGCAGCTTGAATCCTGGTTTATCTTCAGAGACTCTCCCGGCTGAAGTTCCACAAGGGCGTCATCCATTAGCAACTCCCTTTGAATCACCCCGCATTCATAAGGTACATAAGAGCCGTTCGAACTCACAAAAGTAATATCATAACTGATCTGTTCCATCAATTTCCACACGTTTACATTTGTATTTCCTGCGTTTGTCAGGGTAAGCTCGATATTGAAGGGTTCTCCTTCAGTAACCCGGGTTCTATCGGGTACAAGCGTAAAATCCAATTCTTCTGCTTGAGTTTCCGAGTTTTTACTGTCAATACACCCTGAGCAAAGAATCAAAAAGAAAAAAACTGAACTGATCAAAGAAACTCTTTTATTTAGTTTCATGTCTACCCTTCCCGGCCAACCCTCACACCCCATAGGGATTTAAAGAGCGATCAGTCCCTGCCAAAGCAGAAATCTTCCTCCTTACACCGAAGGAGCAGCTCAAGGACTGAACCCCTGCTGGCATCCCTGCTGCCGGGGACAAGGACTATAATTTTTTCAACAGGCTCATAGATCTTTATTTTTCTGCCCCTCTGGCTCCATTTTACCTCTGAAACCCGTATCATACCTACAGCGATAAGGGAGTCGAGATTATATTTGAGAGTGCTTAAGCCCAAACCGAGCTTTTCTGCAAGTTCACCTGCTGACAGACCCCTGGTTTCCAGAAGCTTCAGGATTTTTATTGAATTTGCATTGGAGAGAGCCTTCATTAGTTTCCGGGAATTTTCCGAAATAAACAAAACTTCTAAACTTTGTTCTGAATAATCCTCCTTCTGCATATCAAACCCTCATTCCATCTTCAGCTTCTAACTTAGATTAGCGTGAAACCTAATTTAATTATTATACTATTCAAAAAATATTCCTGCTTGAAAACAAATTTTGACCTTATTCCATATAGATTTTCCGGCCAGATCATCAAACTATTATTGAGAAAATTCAGGATTCCTGCTGTAAGGTTAAAATTTTTATGATTTTAGCTTCAAAAAATTAGAAAGATAGAAAGGCATAAATAGTCAACATCCGGATGTTTACATATGTTCCTTCCGGCAGGTGAAAAACAGTTTGAATTCTGGGTTCTGCGCCGAAACGGGCTCCCGAATATCAATATAGCAAAGCGTTTCGGGGTCTCAAGGCAAGCGATCTCAAGAGCCCTCCTCAGTATGGATAAACGCATTGAAGAATCCCTGCTTGAGATGGCCAGGGCAAACAGGATAGAAGTAGAAAAGCTGGACTCAAAGAAAGGAATTCTCTTAGGAAGATCAGTTCCTTTCAAGACCAGCGCAATAGTCTTTGTCTCAGTAAAACATGGAATGCAGGTCTGGTACGAACATGAAGGGGAATGCGGGTCTTGCGAAAGGTACAGGGAATGTATCGAACTCCTCTGGGACTTTGCAGAAGAAATGCAACTCAAACTCCAGAGTTCGGAAGACCCCACAAAAATAGCTGATGAATTATTTGGAAAATTAAAAGAATTGGTGGAGCAGGCCTGATTTAAGGCAAATTAAATGGGGGAAAGATAGACGATGGATGTATTCACAAAAAGTATAAGAAAACTGATGGGCTGGTGTCCGAATGCGGGTGCTATGGAAACCAGAAAAGCAGTGCAATTCGATGAACTGATGGTAAGTGTATCCGGTAGTGCTGGAGAACAAACCCACACCACTCCGGGATGGTGGAACAAATACCGCAACAGGATTCTATTGAACTCACTGATTCTCACGCTGCTGGCTATTGGCTTTTTTATTTCAGAGGGGAAAAACAGATTGGACCTATTTATGATAGGTATAATCTCAGGTTTGGTGTTCAGCCTATTTACAGGGGTAACCGAATGGCGCAGACTCAACAAAGCTGCTGCCGGAGGATTCGGAAGGTTGCAGGTAACCAGGAAACAGATGTTAGTTAACTATCTGATTATAATTGGACTCATATTCATTGGTAGCTTCATCATCTGTTATTTCGCTGTAAAGACTGGCAGCTCCATTAAAGAGATATATGCATTTCTCTCAGGTTTCATTTTAATTGTCTGGACCCAGTACTTTGAAGTGGTTTACTGGGAGCGGAAAAATAAGAAGACATTGATTGTAGAGAAAGCATCTTTTTACACGGTAGATACTGAAGCAGGGGGAAGCAAATGAGAATTTGTACGAAAAGTGAAGGCGGGTTCAGGACAATATATTCCCGGAACGCATGCCCTGAAGGAAAGAGGGAACTGGAATGAACGGGTCAGAAGAATTCATCAAAAAACTGATGGGATGGTGCCCGAATGCAAAAGCACATGAAGCCAGACAGCAAACTAATTTTGGAATTTTTGAATTTGATATCCCGGATAGAGCTAAGGAAGATGATGGAGATCAGAAGAATCTCGGATGGATTCGGAAAACGAGTACATATACTCTCCTGATTAACACTTTATTTACACTCGTATATATTCTGGCAATTAATCACTTAGGTCTAAACCTAACCTTTTTACTCGCCGGATTTTTCATTTTCGTAATTTTTTTCGTTTTTGATTGGAAAAAGCAGATGCATAGGTACGATACTCTCACACAAGAACTCGTTCTCGATTATTCCGGCATGGAAAAAGTGTGTCGAATAATGACCCTAATTTTCTACGCAATACTTTTTTATTGGATTTTTTCCGGAGATATGGTAAAAAATTTTTCTTTGCAAGTAACCTTTTCATTTATGGGTGGAATAGTGATCGGGATGTGGCTTAATTATTTCCAGCTAATATATTGGCAGAAAAAGAACCACAAAACAATTTATTTCAACAAAAGTTACGGAAAATGGAAGAAATCATACATTATTCAGGAGAAAAAATAGATGCCCAATAAGACTTTTGTTTTTGACCAGATCAAAAAGCTGATGGGCTGGTGTCCGGCTTGCAAGAGAATGGCAACACAAACAAAAAAGTCCTGTTACTTTACAAATATGGACCCAATTTCCGGAAAAACAGAAAATAGTCCGGAATTCCAAACTTCAAATGTAGTGTTTCCTGCAAATTCAACTCTGAGTTATTTTCTTTTTTATACAGGTTTCAGCCTGCTTCTGAGGTATCAAGGGGACATCACACTCTTCCTGGCCGGTCTCTTCCTGCTTAACACCTGTTACTACTTTCTATTTCTCAAAACTTTCAAGGCAGCTGTTCTGGTAAACAGATTTGGTGTACACCTGCAGGCCTTCAGGCTGAAGAATTTGGAAATTCCTTATGAAGAGATTGAAAGCGTGTCTTCATACCGGCTTGAAAAACGTTCAAAGAAAATGTCCCTGCTTTTAGTAATTGGAGGAATTGCCCTTTGTGGATTCTTTGTTTACATCGCTGTTGCAGAAGGAGAATGGAAGCCACTTCTGCTACTGGCCTCAATACTTCCTCTCCTGCTGTTTATGGAGAAGAAACAAAAAACCCAGTTATTGGACCTGAATACGCAGCTGTATATTAAAACAAGACACAAAAAATGGTATGAATGGACTCCTTACTATTCCGTGGTCACGGATGAAGCCTCGGCTGAAGAGCTTAAATCATTTATTGAAAGGCATTTGTGAAGGCGTATGAAATGACTTTCGTGAAATACTTTAGAAAATTGATGAGCTGGTGCCCAATGAAAAACTCCTTCGGGAAAGGAAGGCGGGAAGACTGCTTTTCTGGCTTTAAATTGGAAAATGGGAGCCAGACAGTACCCTCTCCCGTGAATCTGCAGAAAAAAATAATTTATAATGTTCATGTTAGCATTTTTCCTGAATTGTGGGCTGTAATAATCATTCTCTTCGCATTAATAATCTCCTTGCTTCTATGGACATATAGTCCTGAAGACTCTTTTTCAATTATCCTTTCAGAGCTTATTCTGTATTTACCTCTCATACCACTATTACTTTCCCATCGCTCCAGTACTGTCGCGGCAATGCCTGAAAAAATCATAATCAAAAGACCTATGCGTAAGACAGTTGTGATTGAAAAAGAGGACATCAAACAAATCTCGATAGAGAAGAATGAAAACCATTCCCTGCGCTGGCTTATGCGCTTAGTCTTCCTAACTACCATTCCAATTATACTGTATCGTAAAATAGAATGGATAATAAAGGATTTACAGCTGGAAGAAACAGCTTCAGCCCCCGCAAAACTCGGCTTATTTCTTCCACAATTCTTTGTAGTTACATATCTCCTTGTGTTTTATTACAACTTCGAACTCCAAGTGCCTTATCAGCGGATTCTTAAAGTGACCACATTTTCAAACATGAAACTTTGGATATATACTGAAAAACCGGAAGAAATTATAGCGATCCTCAGAAACGAGAAGGAATAAGAAAAGAGAGGAAAAAGAGGAATTATTCTGAAATTGTGATTCCCTGGAGACTAATTACCTGGAAAATATAAACAAGCTCATTATTTCAGGCTTTTTAAGAGTTGTTGAAAGCCCTTTTCATCCACAACCTTCTGGGTATTGAGCATCCTCTTAAATTCATCGACGCCTTTTTCCCCGCCTTTCCCCTCAAGCTTATCCTTCAGCTCCATTGCCGCCCGCAAAAGCCCGGCTGCCTCCTCATAGAGAGCTTCTGCCTCTGCCTTTGTAAGTTCCTCGGTTTCCAGCAGTTCTTCATCTGCTTTTGCCCTTTCCTTCAGTTTCGGGATAAGAGTCCTGATTTTGACAGCTTCGTCGGGATTGAGGGGTTCTTTTTCCCCCAGTTCCCGGACCATATCCCGCAGCCTGTACTCCTCACCGTCAATCTCCACGCTTTCAGGGATTTTCTTCCCGGCCCAGACAAAGTCGCTCCTGAGGCTCCAGAGGAGTTTGTTACGCTCCTGAGAACCAAGATATTCTGATTCGGTTTTGTTTGTTTTGTTCTCATCTTTCAGCATGAACTCTTCCCCTCAAATCCAGACATACTTTTATGATTTATCCGCCCGGGCTCTTATTCTTTTCCATTCCTGCCCGGAAAACCGTTTTAATCTACATTGAAAGTGTAAGAGTAAACTGTGAAAATCTACTGAACTGGCATCCGGAAAAGGACTTATCTTACCCGGAGAGAATACCGGAAGACCTCAGATTTGTCGCATTTTCAAGCCAATTTTTCAAGCCCACATATACTGCACTTGAATCTTACTGGAGTAATTTTTTTACTTAATTTCCATTTATCATTATTAATTTTTTACCCACGCATACAAAATAGATTGAAGAGTTTATTGTCCAGTTATGATCTATTCCTCTTTTTTGTTTTAAAAAACAGCTGCATTATGCCTTTAAAAAGAAGAAAGGATGATTTATTTCATAGCGACCATATAATTAATTAGATTAGTCCATTTAAAACAGATGTATTAATTATATACAGACAAGTATTAAATATTTAAGAGAATTATTATCTATGGGGGGAATTTAGACTAACTAGTAGTCAGATAAGGAGCCTGGGGAAGAGGTAGAAATATTGAATATAATATTTCCTTTTCTGATTCCAGAAGATCATTTTTCCTCCTAAATAGAGAATGAGGTGAAAAACTGAGGTATTTGACTAAAATCTTAGTACTTACAGCTTGCCTGATCGCATTGAGTGGGGTTGCAGCAGCCTGTGACTGCGGAACTAACGAATGTAGAAGCCCCGGTTACTGGAAAAATCATGCAGACTCATGGCCTGTTCAGTGTATCGAAATTGGAGGGATCTCATACAGTAAAACTGCAGCAATAGAAATAATGCAGAAGCCTGTAAAAGGGGACAAGACTTACACAATGTTCGATGCACTTGTTGCTGCCAGACTGAATGTAGCCAATAACTGTCACTCATGCCAGATAGATAATACAATCGAAGACGCAGACCAATGGATGGGTGCAATCCCGTACTTTGGTCCAGTGGGCAGTGGTGTAAAGGCAAGCAGTGACGCATGGCAGAAGCGCACAGAGATAGAAAAGTGCTCAATTCCATCCGGAGAATATCTGTATAAGAAGCTTGATGCCTACAACAACGGACAGTTATAATTAAAAAACAATATCAACCAAGCTAAAACTTAAGTCAACCACTTATAATCCTTTATCCCACCGGGCAACCGGTGGGAATTTCAAGATAAAAAGAGATCCATATTCCTCGGCAGGAGTACCGCACTGCCGAGGACTTCCTTTTGCTGAAAAGTGCTGAAGAACATCTGGCTTTCCTGATGATCAGCACTTCTTCTTTTCACGGCTTTTTTAAAGGATCAAAGCAGATTTTCCGCGATCTCGTCGGAGATTACGTGTTCACAATACAGGCAGTGGAGGGAAACTCCTTCTTCTTCGGACTGCAATACTGAAAATTTGGATTTTATGGGTTCGCTGCTGTTAGAGATGCATTTTGGATTCGTACAGCGTACAACGCCTTCCACATAAGACGGAAGCACGACATCATTTTTCTGAACCACTTCAAAATCCCTGATGATATTAATTGTAGCTTTAGGAGAGATCAGGGCTATTCTGTTAAGTTCCTCAACACTGAGTTCCTTTCCCTCGATCTTAACAACGTCTTTTTTGCCTCCCGCCCCGGGAGCGTTCATCACAAAACTGATAGTTTCCCGAAAAGCACTGGAAATTCCCAGGATGCGCAGAACGTTTAGAGCCTGTCCAGCCTTTACGTGGTCGATCACAGTCCCGTTTTCGATTGCCTGAATCTTCAGGTCCCTTTTTTCTTTCACTCAATCGCCCCCATTGCAAGAGCAAGCAGTGCCATACGGATTGGAACTCCATAGAAAGCCTGCTCGAAATAGCGTGCATGGGGGGTTTCATCCACCTCAGGAGAGATCTCATTGACCCTCGGGAGAGGATGAAGGATCTTAAGGTCAGGGTCTGCAGCTTTTAAAAGATCGCCTGTAACCCTCAGACTGTTTTTAACCTTTTCATATTCATCAGGATCAGGAAAACGCTCCCGTTGAACTCTTGTCATATACAGGACATCGACATCCCCTATTATATCCTCAAGAGAATCAGTTTCCTTTACACGGATCTTTTGCTTCCGAAGACTCCGGACAATTTCAGGGGGCATCCTGAGTTCCGGAGGTGAAACAAAGGTCATTTCGGCCCCATAAAGGGACAGGGCATGGCAGAGGGAATGGACAGTCCTCCCGTATTTAAGGTCTCCTGCCATGGCGATTTTCAGGCCTTCAAGATGGCTTTCCCTGCGGATTGTGTAGAGGTCAAGAAAAGTCTGGGTAGGGTGATGAACAGAACCATCCCCTCCGTTGATCACAGGGACAGTCGCGAACTCCGCAGCCATCTGTGCCGATCCGTCAAGGGGATGACGCAGCACGATAAGGTCAGCATATTTACTGATCACGCGGATAGTATCAGCAAGGTTTTCCCCTTTCATGACAGAGCTTGCCTCAACTGAGCCCAGGTTCAGGACCTGTCCTCCAAGCCTCCGCGTAGCAACCTCAAAAGACAGCCTTGTTCTTGTGCTTGGTTCAAAAAAAAGAAGAGAAACAATTTTTCCATCCAGCAGCCGGGACCTTTCCTCGCCCCTGGCAACAGGTTCAAGTTTTTCGGCGGTATCCAGAACATAGTCGATTTCTTCCCGCGAAAAATCTTTCATTGAGATGACGTGTCGGTTCTTAAATGGCATCGAGTTTTCATAAATGATTCCCAGAGATATAACCTTTGCTCCGAAAATATTTCAGGTTAGCGCTGCAACAATTAAGCATCGCCTGGCACATCGGTTATGCCAATTTACTTAGACACATTCTTTATGAATTCAAGCCAGAGCCTGGCATCCTTAACTCTCTGGTTGACAAATTGCTCCTGGAAGCGTTTTGAACTCTCTTTAAGAGCCCCACTTTCAATTTCTTTAAGATCCATTATCGCACGCAATAAGCCTGCAGTCTCGTGATAGAGAGACTTTGCCTGTTCCTGTGTAAGGGGTTTCTCTTCGAGCTCCTTTTCGTCCTTTTGTTCTTTTGCCGAAATAATATCGATACATTTATCTATTCCGGCTTTTTCGCTTGCCGTGAGGTTTTCTTTCTGAATCAGTTCCCATACATAGTTATGAAGCGGGTATGTTTCTCCTTCAAATTCCACATAATCCGGAATATGCTGCCCGACCCAGAAGAGACGGGAATGTAGAGCTGATAAAAGCTGTCTGCGTTCCTCATCAGTGATATATTTTTGAGAAAAGTCGTCTTCATCATCTGTTTTAAGGCTCTTTTCCATAAACTATCCCCAAACTAGATTGTTCTCCCTGATAAAAAAATTTTGTGAGAACTATTTAGTGACGAGTTTTCGGCTGCGAATTTGAAACTGCAAAAACCTAACCATTACAGGAAAAGTGTCCGGAATGAAAAGCAATATAGATAATGAAGAACTCACATACTAAAAATGAGCAGAAAATAATGAACAGTAAACAATGAACAGGGGTAATAAGTGAATCAAAAAAGGTAATAAAGGTCATAGTAAAAATTTAAGAGTATAATAAAAATTTAGAGCCTATAATAAAAATTTAAGATTTGTTCTAAAAATTCAAGATATGTAATAAAAATTAAAAAAATAAAAACAGAAGCGAAACCGATACAAAACTCAATTTTTCACTTTATTCGGTTTCCCAATAGAGGTGATACTATCGTTCCCATAATTCAGGTTGCACTTGATCTTCTGGAACTTGACCGCTCAGTTGAGATTGCAAAGGAAGCAATCGCAGGAGGTGCTGACTGGATCGAGATCGGGACCCCCCTGATCAAAAGTGAGGGCATGGACGCTATCCGTGCCATGAGAAAAGCTTTTTCGGACAGGACAATTCTTGCCGACATGAAAACCGTAGATACAGGAGCCATGGAAGTAGAGATGGCTGCAAAAGCCGGTGCAGACGTAGCCATCATCCTCGGCAGTGCAGATGATTCCACAATTCTTGACGCGCTCCGTTCAGCCCACAAATATGGGATCAGGTTGATGGCAGACCTTATCTCGGCTCCGGACCCTGTAAACCGGGCAGTGGAACTCGAAGCTCTGGGTGTGGACTATGTGAACGTTCATGTAGGCATAGACCAGCAGATGATTGGAAAAGACCCAATATCCATTTTAATGGAAATTTCAGAAAAGGTGAATTTACAGCTTGCAGTAGCTGGAGGGCTTGATGCCGAAAGTGCAGCTCAGGCCGTCAAAGCAGGTGCCGGGATTGTTATAGTGGGAGGAAACATAACCCGTTCTGACAATGTGACCGAAGCTGCAAGAAAAATAAGGCAGAGTGTGGACTCTCCTGAATCTGTAGATATCCGGAGCAGGGGAACCGTAGACCAGGAAATAAGGGAGATCTTTAAGGAAGTCTCCACCCCAAATATTTCGGATGCGATGCACAAAAAAGGGGCAATGAAAGGTATCCATCCTCTCGTAAGAGGAAAAATGGTGGGAACTGCCGTTACGGTGCAGTCTTTTGCCGGAGACTGGGCAAAAACAGTCGAAGCTATTGATATAGCAAAAGAAGGAAATGTAATAGTAATTTATAATGAAAGTAAGGATATTGCCTGCTGGGGAGGGCTTGCAACCCTGAGCAGTCTGAACAAAGGAATTGAAGGTGTGGTAATAGAAGGTGCTGTAAGAGACATTGACGAGGTAGAAACTCTTGGGCTCCCAATTTATACCAGCAATACAGTTCCCAATGCCGGGGATCCGAAAGGTTTTGGGGAAATCAATGCTGAAATCACCTGTGGAGGCCAGACTGTAAAACCCGGGGATTATATAATCGGCGACGAAAGCGGAGTTGTGGTTGTCCCAAGGGAACGGGCCTACGAACTTGCAAGAAGGGCAAAGGAAGTAAATAAAACCGAAAAGAGAATCTACGATGAGATCCGGAGGGGCGGAACCCTCTCAGAAATCCTGGAACTCAAGAAATGGGAAAAACTTTGAAAAAAGTTATCCTCAGGAAACTTCAGAAACCGGAAGTAAAGCAGGAATAAAAACAGAGGTAAGAACCGGGAATCAAAACCTGAAATAAAAACTAAACTAAAGAAGCTGCAGAAAATAATAAAACCCAGTAAGATAAAAGATTGTAACCGGAGAAATACACAAATCAAAAGAGTAGAAAACTATACATGATAGAAATTTTGAAATTGGCAGCCTGTCTGCCTTTTCTCCTTTACTCTTCCTACCTGGACCTGAAAACCCGCAGGGTTCCAAACCGTGTATGGAAGCTTATGCTTCTTTCCCTTTCAGGTTTCTTAATATATGAGATTGTGAAGGGGGGAATTTACTTTCTTTTCCAGTTAGTTTTTTCTTTTTTTTCCAGTTTATTTCTGGTTTATCTGCTTTTCAGGAGCAGGGTTTTCGGAGGCGCAGATGCAAAAGCACTGATAGTGATCGGGACTCTTATCCCGGTTTACCCTGCCCTTGAGTTTCACGGCTACACTTTTCCCCTGCTTGGATTTCCTCCTGCAGGGCTCTTTGCACTTACTGTTCTTGAAAATTCCTTCCTTCTTACCGCTGCCGTTCCGTTAGGACTTTTCTGTTACAACCTTCTTCATTTTACTCCTGATATGCTCAAAAAGCCATTTTATATGCTCTTTGCATACAGGATAAACATTAAAGATCTGCGAAGACTTCTGGAGAAAGGCAGGCACATCCGGCTAGCTGAACGTTTTGAGCTGAATAACGGGAAGTTATATCCTTTTTTTGCAGGCAGAGGAATTACTGTAAACCATAATATGCTCTCCCGACTTGAGGCACACGAAAAGCAGGGACTCCTTGGCAGCACTGTCTGGGTAACTCCAGGACTTCCATTCATGATTCCCATAACAGCAAGTTTTGTTCTGGCAGTCATATTAGGAGATCTCATTTATTATTTCCTGACAGAAATTCTTTCCCGATTTTACTTTTTTATAGGTAAATAAGTACATCATCTAAGACCTGATTAAGGATTGATAAAGAACCGGTGTCTTTTGAAACTTTTTTATACATTGAGACGCATAACAGTATTAATAAATTAATATGACGGATGTAAATTGATTCTACGATGGGGATGAAGCTATTTCGGGTTCAGGGTTCTTAGGAAAATTCACATATGATGAGAAAGCCGTAAGCCGTATTGTAGTCATTGCCCTCGCAATGATGTGCATGGGGCTCCTAGTGTCTTAGAAACTTAATTATGGTGCATAATATTTAGACATTTTCTCATCAGCAACTTTTCTCGTAAACTTCCAGTTGATCTTATTTTCATGTTCATTTC